>DYQV01000223.1 GCA_020719105.1 Rikenella microfusus | reverse complement strand
CTAAATGTCCCATAAATAAAGCCCAAGAATATTCTTTAGTCTTTATTAAGTTCTGCATGGTTGAATAATTTTGTGCTGAAGATTCACGCCAATGCTGAATTATTGAATCAATATCGTTTATTTTATCTTCCATATAAATTCAAAAATACAAAATTTATTAATGGAAATCTACCTTGTGTATTTCTCAACATGAAGATTAACCTATGTAAAAATCTGATTTTAGTATCCAATTAAGGTTTAAAAAGGTAATCATCCATATGGTCGTCATCCTTCTTATCGTTGGGCTTTTTTTTCCAAAAGGCAATTTTCAGCCAAAGCTTTTCAATAAAACTTTTCCCAATTAAAAAGATGCTTCCATAAAAGAGGATTTCGGCGGCCACAAACAATAGGGTGTTTATGATTAACACTTGCTTTTTGGAGATATCGAACCAGGGAACCACAAATAGTAAAAGAAATAATATAATTGAAACCGCCAGCATAACATAACCAACCGTTTTAATCAACTTCTCTTTTTTCATGGTTATGTTGGTATTGACTAATTTACGGTCCTATCTTATGATGGTTGCTGCACGGTCGGGACCTACTGAAATTATGGATACAGGAACACCTGTTTCCTTCTCAATATAGTCAACATAATCCGTTAATTCTTTTGGTAATTCTGCTTCTGAATTTTTGCAGGTAATGTCGCACTTCCAACCTTTAAACTCTCTGTAAACAGGCACTATATTGCTTTCAATTTCGTAGGGAAAATAATCGAGGGTTTTACCATTCAATTGATAGCCCACGGCAACTTTGATGGTATCAAAACTGTCGAGCACATCGGCTTTGGTCATAATAAGTTCAGTCACCCCATTTATCATGATACTGTATTTCAGAGCAACCATATCGAGCCAGCCACAGCGGCGAGGCCTTCCGGTAGTGCTGCCATATTCGTGTCCAATATCGCGCATTTCCTGACCTGTTTCATCGAAAAGTTCGGTAGGAAAAGGCCCTGATCCTACGCGGGTGCAATACGCTTTAAAAATACCTTTAACAGCTCCAATCTTAGAAGGAGCAATTCCCATACCGGTACAAGCACCGGCACAAATGGTGTTGGATGATGTAACAAATGGATAGGAGCCAAAATCAATGTCCAACATCGAACCTTGAGCCCCTTCGGCTAAAATTCGGGTATCTTTCTGGTTTATATAATTATTGATTACATGCTCGCTATCGATTAATTGGAAAGCCTTAATCAGTTCAATTCCATCAAAAAAATCTTTCTCTAATTGATCTAACTGAAAAGAAAAGTTATACAACGAAAGTTGTTTTAAATGCAACTGTTTTAATTGATCATATTTCTCTTTGAAGTTTGGTAGCAGTATGTCCCCTACCCTTAAGGCATTTCGGCCTACTTTATCGGTATAGGCTGGACCAATCCCTTTTAAGGTAGAACCAATTTTACCTTTCCCTTTAGCTTCTTCCATGGCACCGTCAAGGATGCGATGGGTAGGAACTATCAGGTTGGCTTTTTTGGCAATCAATAGACGTTTGTTAAGTGATATCCCAAACTTTTTTTCAATTTCCTCCACTTCAATTTTAAAAATAGCTGGGTCGAGCACTACTCCATTTCCAATAATATTTACTGCATTTTCGTGAAATATTCCAGATGGTATCAGATGCAGCACATGTTTCTGATTATTGAACTCCAAACTATGACCGGCATTTGCTCCTCCCTGGAAACGTGTTATTACTTGGTATCCGGAAGTTAATACATCAACAATTTTCCCTTTCCCTTCATCGCCCCACTGCAGTCCTAATAGTACATCTACTTTCATTATTTGCTATTTATTAAATATGGTTGAAACGCTTTTTGCTTGATTTTGATTGAAACCCAAATTAAGCGATTTGAAAAAGCAAATCACTCAATCGATTTAAAAAATCAGCCCCGAATTTACTAATTATTTTTTCTTTTAAGGTATGTTCGTTTTATTAGTTATCAAAAAAAAAATCCCCTTTTTATTGGGGACTACTATTCATAACCAAAATGAAATCAACTTATTTTTCTTTGCTCAATTCCTTTTTACAACTGCTGCAGATGCCATAGCAATAGAGTGCATGGTATGTTAGTTCAAAATCATGTTGCTTTGCTGCCCGTTCTTCAATTTCATCAACCCGCACATCGCTAAACTCGGTTACTTTTCCGCAACTGGTACATATTAAATGCTCATGAGGGGCACAATTGTAGGCTTTTTCAAATTGAGCTATGTTTTTTCCAAATTGATGCCGAATCACCAAATTGCAATCAAGCAATACGTCAATAGTATTGTATAATGTAGCACGGCTCACCTGGTAATTTTTGTTTTTCATGTGAACGTACAAGGTCTCGATGTCAAAATGACCTTCAGAATTATAAATTTCATCTAAAATAGCAAAACGCTCTGGAGTTTTTCGATGACCTTTACGTTCCAAATACTTTATAAATAACTCTTTTACCCGCTCGCTAATGGGATTCAGTTCCTGAGATTCAAATTTATAATTACCCATATTTAGACTAATTCAAAATAGTGAATCAAAAGTAAAAATTATTTCCATTTATACCCTTATATATAATTTTTTTCACAGTAAATTTTAAAAGCAAAATTAGTTCGGCTATTATTTATTTTGATTGGGTGATTGATGAGATACTATATTTGAACAATACACATAGAAAAAACTTTAATCATGCTCCTTAATTTCCATTCGGGCTGTTTGTGTTATACCTTTTACCCGGCTTAATTTCATAATCAATTTGTTGAGGTCACTGGCATTTCGGACATACACATCAATAGTACCTTCAAAAATACCATCGTGGCTTTCAAAATTAATGGCACGCATATTCACATTCAATTCTTGTGAAATAACGGTAGTACAATCATTCACAATGCCAATATCATCAATTCCTTTGAGAGCTATTCTTCCCAAGAATGCTAATATCCGCTGAGTAGTCCATTCTACTTTAACTACATTCTGACTTTCGCTGGAATTCAGCCGAATGGCTTTGGGGCATGAGGATTTATGTATCACCAATTCGTCTTCATCGGCTTTATACCCAATAACATCGTCGCCGGGAATGGGATTGCAACATGTGGCAATGGTGTAATTGCGCATGTTATCGTCAACAATCAATGGTTTCGATTTGTCAAACATTTTGGCTGCATCGGTATTCTCCTGGTTTCCAATTCCCCAAAATTTAATATACTTGTTCAGCGATCGCTTTTTTAGTATTTTTTTAAAATACTGCTGATCAAACAGGTCTTCACCAATCCTATAATAGAGTTCTTCCTTATTTCGTGTATTGTAATGGTTGTAAAGTTTACGAAAAACAGTAGAATTGGGCTTCATATCCATTTCCACAAGCAAATTTTCAAGATGTACTTTTCCTTTGATAGAAATAATACGTCTTTTTTCGCGGAATGCAGCTTTCAGTTTTGTTTTAGCCTTTGCCGTTGTTATAAATTTAAGCCATGGCAAATCAGGTTGTTGCTTTTGGGAAGTAAGAATTTCAATTTGGTCGCCACCTTGTAAAATATGATTCAAACCTACCAATTTGTGGTTTACTTTTGCACCAATTGCATGAAGTCCAATTTCGGAGTGAATAAAAAATGCAAAATCGAGTGCTGTTGAACCACTTGGCAACGTTATGATTTCACCTTTTGGGGTAAAAACCATAATTTCCGAGGTAAAGAGGTTGAGTTTAAACTCGTCTAAAAATTCGAGAGCATCTGACCTTGGATCTTCCAGCATTTCCCGGATTTCTTTTATCCAACGATCCAGCTCGCTTTCGTGATGTGTAGCTCCTTTATATTTCCAGTGGGCAGCATAACCCTTTTCAGCTATTTCATTCATCCGGTCCGACCGGATTTGAACCTCAACCCATTTACCACCCGGACCCATAACGGTGGCATGGAGCGCTTCGTATCCATTTGCTTTTGGTTGGCTTACCCAATCCCTTATCCTGTCGGAACGGGGAATATACATATCCGTTACAATTGAGTAGATACTCCAACATTGGGCTTTTTCTGGCATATTTGGTTTGGGTTCAAAAATTATGCGAATGGCAAATAAATCATATACTTCTTCAAAGCTAACGTTCTTAGTTTCCATTTTATTCCAAATAGAGTAAATGGATTTTGGCCGGCCCGAAATTTCAAAAACAAATCCTTCTTCGTTCAGTTTATTGGTAATAGGCAATGCAAACCGGTTGATATAAGTCAGCCTTCGTTTTTCTGAGTCAAGTATATTATTAACAATATTATCGTAATCCTGCGGATGCAAATATTTCAGACACAAATCTTCCAATTCCGATTTTATGGCATACAAACCCAATCGGTGAGCCAATGGGGCATAAATATAAAGCGTTTCTCCAGCAATTTTAAGTTGTTTATTTGGGGGCATCGACTCCAACGTACGCATATTATGGAGCCTATCGGCCAATTTGATGATGATGACCCTTAAATCGCCCGTCATGGTCATCAATATTTTGCGGAAATTTTCGGCTTGCAAATCGGTTCGGTTTACAAAAACACCCGATATTTTGGTTAAGCCATCTACAATACCTGATATTTTATCGCCAAATTGATGCTGAATTTCCTCGATGGTAACTTCGGTATCTTCCACCACATCGTGCAGCAGTGCTGCTAAAATGGACTTTGTCCCCAATCCTATTTCATGAGTACAAATTTTAGCTACCTCAATTGGATGTAAAATATAGGGTTCGCCCGATTTACGTCGCATATTGGCATGAGCCTCATAAGCCATGTTAAATGCTTTTCTGATTAAATCGCGCTGATCTTGATCGGTAATATTTTCTGCTATTTGAAGGAGTTCGTTAAACTCTTTCAATATGACCTTCTTTTCCTTAACCGTAAATCGATTCATTTGCTTTACCTCGATGTCATTAACCCTAAATGTCCTAACCCGGATTATTCATTAATAATCCTGACGATTAAGCTACACCTCAATATT
>DYQV01000222.1 GCA_020719105.1 Rikenella microfusus | reverse complement strand
TATTGAGGTGTAGCTTAATCGTCAGGATTATTAATGAATAATCCGGGTTAATTTTAGTTACTCTAATATAAATAATGTTCGATGCCAAAAAAAACACGAAAGGTAACCTCTTATACAGCTCTAAAAATTACTATACTTGCAAATTAATTTAAATTTTGTTTTGTGAGAGAACTATTCACATCAATAACTACCCATCAACTCGTTGTATTCGTAGTATTTACCTCCGCCGCTTTAGTGCAATTATTCTATTATTTGGTTTTATACATTCGTGTTCCCTTTTGGAAAAGAAGAGAAATGAACCAAAACCATGAACCCATTTCAGTAATTATTTGTGCCCGGAATGAATTTGAAAATCTTGAAAAGCATTTACCCAGTATCTTAACTCAGAATTATCCTGAATTTGAAGTAGTGGTGGTGAACCACTGCTCCGAAGATGATACCGGGATGTTGTTAGCCGAAATGAAACTTAAATTTCCGAACCTAAAATCGACATTTATTGCACCCAATCAAAAATTTGGACAAGGGAAAAAATTGGCTCTAACCATTGGAATGAAAGCAGCTAAATACAATCGGCTGGTTTTTACTGACGCGGATTGCTTTCCGGTTTCAAACCAATGGCTCATGGAAATGAGCAAGTCATATACCGGAAAAAAACAAGTAGTTTTAGGTTATGGCGGGTTTCTAAAAGAAAAAAAAATTGTAAATGCTTTTATCCAATTTGACACCCTATTTATAGCAATGCAGTATTTAGGTTTTGCTTTAGCCGGGCGACCTTATATGGGAGTGGGCAGAAATTTATCTTACTATAAATCACTATTCTTTTCGGGGAAAGGTTTTTCAGGCCATTACTCCATACTATCAGGTGATGATGATTTATTTATTAATGAAAACGCCAACAAAGCAAATACTGCCGTATGTTTAAGCAAAGAAAGCATCACCCGATCCATACCGCAACCTAATTTTGGACAGTGGGCTAAACAAAAAATGAGACATTTATCAACTGCCGGTTATTATAAAACAAGCGATAAACTGTTGATTGGCTTTGAAAACACTTCCCGTTTTCTCTTTTATGTTGGTTTTGTTTATCTTTTGTTTTTGAATTGGCAACCCCTTCTAATTGTGGGCATATTCAGCTTCCGTTTGTTGACTCAGCTTGTAATTATTAAATTAACCATGAACAAATTCAACGAAAAAGGGTTTTGGTTACTTACTCCTTTGTTTGATATTATTTTACCAATGATTCATATAATTTTCATAATTTCAAACAAATTATATTATCGTAAAAACAAATGGAAATAAACCCGGGTTTTTCTGAAAAAGCTCAGAAAGATTTTGAATTGGTATTAGCTGCTCAGGATGGCAACCAAGCTGCCTTTTCTGAACTTATGTTGCGTTACCGGGACGCCATTTATTTTATGATTCTTAAAATGATTAATAATAAAATTGATGCAGAAGACCTGACTATTGAAGCCTTTGGTAAAGCCTTCCGAAACATCGATCAATATTCTCCGAGTTTTGCATTCAGTACTTGGCTTTTTAAAATTGCATCCAACAATTGCATCGATTTTCTGCGGAAGAAAAAAACAAGACAGATAAGTATTATTAGTAGCTCCAACGATTCAAACTCCAATTTTACCGATGGAATTAGCGAAGATTCCTCACTTTCCATTCAATCGGATACCATGGACCCGGAAGAAGCGTTAATCAATGATCAGAAAAAGGTATTGTTGCGCGAATTGGTGGATAATCTGAAACCCAGATATCGTCAATTGGTTGAGATGCGCTACTTTTTAGAGTATTCGTATGAGGAAATTGCCGAAGAACTGGATATTCCTATTGGAACGGTTAAAGCACAACTTTTCAGGGCCCGCGAACTACTTTTTGGAATTTTGAGCAAAAAACACGGTACTATTTAAATTCCTTTTCATGCATCTTATTTCAACCTATTTTCCTGACCTTTCTGTTGAACAGACAACTGCTTTTTCGAAACTGGGAGCTTTATACAACGAATGGAACGAGAAAATAAATGTAGTGTCGCGCAAAGACATTGAAAATTTGTACCTGCATCATATATTACATTCACTGAGTATTGCAAAAATTATTCAGTTTACACCCGGCACAAAAATTTTGGATGTTGGCACTGGTGGAGGATTTCCTGGAATTCCACTGGCAATTATGTTTCCTCATGTTTCTTTTCATTTAATTGATTCCATTGGAAAAAAAATTACGGTTGTAAATGAAATTAGTCGGACTTTGGAATTAAAAAATGTGGTTGGTGAGCAAATTAGAGTTGAACAGGTAAAATCGCGTTATGATTTTGTGGTAAGCCGCGCTGTAACTCGTTTTGATAAATTTGCAGCTATTACCCGAAAAAACATCAGTAATAAACACACTAATTCCCTTAAAAATGGAATCATCTATTTAAAAGGAGGCGATTTTACTGAGGAAATACAAAACTTTGAAAAGCAAATTACGGTTTATCCTATTTCCAGTTATTTTACCGAACCTTTTTTCGAAACAAAAAAAATTATTCACTTGCCAATAAATAATTCATTAAAAGTTTAACTCCTTGTTTACTTCTGGTTCATCATCATCTTCCACGTAATGGTATGCCATATCATTAAATTGTCCCCAAGTAACAGAAACCGAGGAACCATCGGGTTCAGGAATAAAGTCAATGGGGTTTTTGCGGTAATACCAGGCGAGTGAAATACCTGATAGAGCTCCAAATAAATGCCCTTCCCAGCTTATATTTCCAACTTGTGGTACCATCCCCCAAACCATACTTCCATAAAGAAATACCACAATCATTGAAAGAGCCCCTAACCGCTTATCTTTTCGAAAAACTCCGCTGAAAAAAATAAAAAAAGCCAGTCCATAAACCAAACCACTTGCACCTATATGAATGTTAGTTCGGCCTCCAATCCATAAAAGTACTCCTGAAATGAACCAATTTATAAAAAACACCGGGTAGGCAACCAACCGATAAAAATAGAAAAGCAGGGTTCCAAGGATTATAAATGAAATACTATTGGCTATTAAATGATTCCATCCTCCGTGAGCAAATGGAGATAGCAATATTCCGAGCAATCCATGGCTTTTTGTAGGCGAGATTCCAATCAGCGACATGTCTAAATCCAAAATCCAAAACACCAGGTAATTTATCCACATCAACAGTAAAAAGAAGAGTGGAAAAACTAAAGCATGTACTATTTTCCGTTTTTCGGTCATAAGCTTGAAGATACAATAAAAAAGCCAATCGAAGGTACACGACAAATTGGCGCAAAAAAAATCGCACATCAAAAAACTATCTTCGATGTGCGATATATTCTTATACTTTAAACAGGTTAGAACTCCGAAGTAAAGAAAAACTCCAGCCCTTTGAATTTTGTTTGTGCCATCTGCAAATCATAGGAGGATTCGGCCAAATACACATCGCGGCCATGTTTATCTACTGCCAATGATTTGTATTTACGTTTTTTGAAGTCTTCCCATTCCACTTTATCGTTCGGCTTTATCCAACAGGCCTTGAACATGGTAACCGGTTCGTAGCGGCATGTGGCATTGTATTCGTGCAACAATCGGTATTCAATTACCTCGAACTGCAATTGACCCACGCAACCAATAATTTTCCGGTTGTTCATAGTAAGGGTAAATAACTGAGCTACCCCTTCGTCCATCAGTTGGTCGATACCTTTGGCCAGTTGTTTCGATTTCATTGGATCGGCGTTTTCAATGTACTTAAACATTTCAGGCGAAAAGCTGGGCAATCCTTTAAAGTTCATTGCCTCGCCTTCAGTTAACGTATCACCGATTTTAAAATTTCCTGTATCGTGCAATCCAACAATATCACCGGGGTAGGCCTCTTCAACAATCGATTTTTTATCGGCCATAAATGCAGTTGGGCTGGCAAATTTCAAATTACGGCCTAAGCGTACGTGCTGATAATTGGTATTTCGTTGAAATTTACCGGAACATACCTTAACAAAAGCAATGCGGTCGCGGTGATTGGGATCCATGTTGGCATGTATCTTAAATACAAATCCTGAAAATTTTTCCTCGAATGGATCAACCATCCGCTCATTGGCAAAAGATGGCTTGGGATATGGGGCTATTTTGATGAAGGACTCCAGCAATTCTTTAACACCAAAATTATAAAGAGCACTGCCAAAAAAAACAGGAGCTATTTCGGCATTCAAGTATTCATTTATTTTGAATTCAGGATACACTCCTTCCACCAGTTCTAATTCTTCACGGAGTTTCTGAGCTTGTTCTTTAAGGGCTTTATCCAATTCCGGATCGTGAAGATCTTTAAATTCACGGGGTTTTTCGGCGGTAGTTTTGTCTTCACCGGCAAAATAATAAAATTTTTTATCAAAAATATTGTAAACGCCTTTCAGCCTTTTACCCATTCCCACGGGCCAACTAAGCGGACGGACTTTAATCTTTAATTGTTCTTCAATTTCATCCAATAAATCGAAGGCTTCTTTTCCTTCGCGATCTACTTTGTTAACAAAAACAATTACCGGGGTTTTGCGCATGCGGCAAACCTGCATCAGTTTTTCTGTTTGAGCCTCAACCCCTTTGGCGGCATCTACCACAACAATAACACTATCTACAGCCGTTAGGGTACGGAAGGTATCTTCGGCAAAATCTTGGTGACCGGGAGTATCGAGGATGTTAATTTTATGATCGTCGTATTCAAAGCCCATAACCGAAGTGGCCACCGAAATACCCCTCTGGCGCTCTATTTCCATAAAGTCGGATGTGGCTGTTTTTTTTATTTTGTTCGATTTTACTGCACCGGCAATATGGATGGCGCCACCAAATAAAAGCAGCTTTTCAGTAAGTGTTGTTTTTCCAGCATCGGGGTGACTAACAATGGCAAATGTCCTCCGCCTCTTAATTTCCTCTTTCAAACCCATAGTCTATAAATTTCGGGGGCAAAAGTAGCTATTTATTGGCTTTAAAAAAAGTTGAATTTGAAAT
>DYQV01000221.1 GCA_020719105.1 Rikenella microfusus | reverse complement strand
CATTCAATTGAATAAGCTATTAAAATCTAAAAAATGTTACTTTTATTACAAATATAACTATTTGAAATTCATAACCAATTATGTTGCCTGAACTGTTTTTTTTGAAATCTAATAATCAGTATTTTTTATCATTATGACTCTTTCTTTACAGCCAACCTAGCTAAATAATCAAAGTGATTTCCTTCAATCATTATTTCGCAGGTAAAACCATACTCATTCGCATATTCAGAAAGCGTGCTAGTATCGACGAACAACCAATTGAACGATTCACTTTTAATTTTTCCGTAGCGCATAACATATTCCACTTCGCCATAATAGGAATCATTCAAATCAACAACATAGCCCTCCTCTTCGTCGCCATATAGGTAGATTAAATCCGACGAGTCGATAAGTATTTGACCCCCTTCAGCTAAAAGATTTTTACATTGATTAAAAAAATTAGGAAGATTTTCCAATTGGCCACAAATACCTATTCCGTTCATTAAAAGCAGTAACGTGTCAAACTTATGCTGGTTTTGGTATTCAAAAAAATCGGCCAACAACACTTCTTCAATTCCCCGTTGCTTCATTACTTTACAAGCCAACTCCGAAATATCGATTGCCGTAACCCGAAATCCGTTTTTTTGCAACCACAAACTATGTGATCCGGCAGCTGCACCCACATCGAGCACTTTTCCACGGCAATTATTCAATGCAACTTGTTCTATAGGAGGCATTTTAGAAAAATCTCTAAATAAATATTCAACAGGAATCACATCGGTTTCTGTAATATTGGAATCAATAAAAAGTTTTTTCGCTTTTCCCTTTTGCATGAAATCAAAAAGGGCATGCCCCATGGCATCATTGGTTGTTTTTATAAGCATCATTCCATGTGATAAGTCCGTTTTACCCGGCTTGAAATTCCTGTTAAAACTTCGTAAGGAATTGTTTGCATCCACTCCGCCAATTGGTTTACCGGCATGTGTTTCCCAAATATCTCAATCCGGTCACCCTCATTTACATCCAACCCGGTAACATCAATCATGCACATATCCATGCAAACATTTCCGATTATAGGTGCCAAACGTCCGTTAAT
Organism: Rikenella microfusus; assembly: GCA_020719105.1. Taxonomy (GTDB): domain Bacteria; phylum Bacteroidota; class Bacteroidia; order Bacteroidales; family SZUA-534; genus GWE2-40-63. Next base: position 3,916 of record DYQV01000221.1, on the reverse strand, counting down.
CCATACTTTTCCAACCCCATTGCTTAAAATACGCCGCAATCCGTCGGCATAACCCACAGGCACGGTAGCAATTACTGAATCAACCGTAACTTTTCCCTTTCGGGAATAGCCAACGGTTTGCCCTTTTTCAATTTTCTTAAGCTGGATAATTGAACTTGTAAGGGTTCCGGCCTGAGCCAATTGGGCATTAATGGAACTAATGCCATACATTCCAATGCCCAACCGCACCATATCAAACTGGTGTTCAGCAAACCGTTCAATACCTGCAGAATTTAATAGGTGCCTTTTAATCGGATAGTCGAATTGTTTCATGATAGCCTTGCTCATTTGCTCAAAAAGGTTAATTTGACCATGGGTAAAATCATCTTGTTCCGGTTCATCGGCTGATGCTAAATGGGAAAATAGGGTAGCAACCTTCACATGCTCCGATTGCTGTAAAGTATTCAACAATTCATTCAAATCTTCTTTTAAGAAACCGGATCGGTGCATACCGGTATCTAATTTTATATGAATGGGAAAAGGTTTTGCATCATACTGTCCGGCCATTTTATTAAACTCAATCAACGAGCGTAGATTATAAATCTGCGGCTCCAGTTGATTTTCAATCATTCCTGCAAAACTCTCTTCTTCGGGGTTCATTATCCAAATTGGAGTTTTAATTCCGTGTTGACGGAGTTCAATTCCTTCATCGGGAAAAGCCACTGCAATTGCTGCAACCCGCTGGTATTGACACAAATTGGCTATTTCATGGGTTCCACTTCCATAACCGGAAGCTTTGAGCATAGCTATAATTCCAGTCGTCGGACGAAGTAATTTCTTAAAATAATTGAGGTTGTATTCAATGGCATTCAGGTCAATTTCAAATATGGTCCGATGGTTTTGCTTCTGAAGCAATTGCCCAATCTGCTCAAATGCAAAAACCCTCGCTCCCTTTAGTAGGATGGTACAATCATGCAGTTTTTGCCATTCGTTGCTTTCCAAAAATTTCTTGGTTGTAGGGTAGAATTCTTTACGCAACTCAAACAAGGTTCCAAACTCACTTATATCGTTACCTATGCCAATCAATCGGTCAATCTGTTTTTGTCGTACCACATTGGCTACCAACTGGTACAACTCATTTTTAGGGTATCCGCTTTGCGCAATATCCGATAAAATGAGAACCTTTTGTTTGTGTTGATTCTGGTACGATAAAAAATCAAGGGCAATGTGCAACGATTCTAAGTCGGAATTGTAACTGTCGTTGATGATGGTGCACTGGTTGCTCCCTTCTTTAAGCTCCAGCCTCATGGCCACATTCTCTAGTTTACTGAGCTTCAAAGAAATAAAATCGTTGGAATAGCCCATCAATAACATAAAACTCCAGGTATGAATGGCATTTTCAACCGAAGCCTTATCGGTAAAAGGAATCGTTATTGATACTATCTCATTTTTATAGGACCCGGTAATTACTGTTTGGTTTTGTTGATGCACTATTTGCCTAATCTGTAAATTTGCCTTAAAGGATGTACCCCACGAAAAAAGCTGGATTCCTTTTTTGCTTAACAGCTCAATTTTAGAATGCACCAATTCTTGATCGGAGCAGTAAATTAAGGCAGTTACCTTCGAAAAAAGCTTGAGTTTTTCGTCAATCTTTTGCTCTAACGAATTAAAATTTTCTTGATGCGCATCACCAATATTCGTGAATATGCCAACAGTAGGTTGAATTATTTGTTGCAAAATTTCCATCTCGCCGGGTTGTGATATTCCCGCTTCAAAAATTCCTAAGTCGGCCTCTGGAGTAAGGTGCCATACTGAAAGGGGAACTCCAACCTGACTGTTAAAACTTTTTGGGTTCCGGATTACGTATTTTTCGGTACTCAAGCATTGGTAAATCCATTCTTTAATAATGGTTTTCCCGTTACTACCCGTAATTCCAAGAACTGGAACCTTTATGGAAGACCGATGCCACATAACCAGTTTTTGCATCGCTTCAAAGGAATTTTCCACTTTAACAAAGTTTGCACGCGAATAAACTTCCTTGTCTTTCGGATATTCCTCAACCAAAAAATTCCTAACTCCTGCTTTGTATAAGTCATCAATAAAGAGGTGTCCGTCGTTTCGGGTTCCGCGTAAAGCAATAAAGAGGCTTTCCCTGGGGTAAAGAATTTTTCGGCTATCGATGAGTAAATACGAAATTTTACCGCCCGATGCTTTAATCAATTCACCGCCAACTATAGTAGAAATATCTTGAATATTGTACGAAATCATTGATTTATTACTATTAAAACTATTTTCCGATAGCTTTTTGAAAACAGTCGCGGCAAATGGGTTCGTAAATATCTAATTCTCCTAAGACCACAAGCTTGTCGCTTTCCGATAACCGGTGTGAATGGTGCGCCAAATCGCCACATTTTACACAAATAGCATGAACCTTGGTAACATATTCGGCAGTGGCCATCAATTTTGGAATGGGTCCAAAAGGATTCCCTCTGAAATCCATATCCAATCCGGCCACAATTACCCGAATGCCACGGTTTGCCAACACATTACAAACCTCAACCAATCCATCATCAAAAAATTGGGCTTCATCAATCCCAACCACTTCAACATCGTTTGCTAAAAGTAAAATAGTACGGGGGCTATCAACGGGGGTTGACATAATTGCATTTTCGTCGTGCGAAACTACTTGTTCTTCGGAATAGCGGGTATCAATTTTAGGTTTAAAAATCTCTACTTTCTGTTTGGCAATTTTTGCCCGTTTCATACGGCGAATCAGCTCCTCTGTTTTACCCGAAAACATAGAACCGCAAACTACTTCAATCCAACCCTTTTTTACTATTTTGTTGTTCTTTTCAAGAAACATGGTTATATTTTTTGCCTAATTGTGCTTGTAATACAGTATTTAGTGTCAATAAGAAACCTCAAAAACTATCGGGACAAAAATAAAAAAAGAGCCAATACAATGTATCATTTGGTCCAATTTGCAATTTCAAGTCCTTTTATTCGTTTGGAATGTTCCGTATTATTTGTTATCAATTGAAGGTCACTTGTTATAGCTATACCTGCAATCAAGGTATCGGTATGTCCAATTTCGGTACCCTTTTTTCTTAGTTCTGCTTGAATTGCTGCTGCTGTTTTTGCCATTGGTATTGTCAAAGGAATTACTTTATTTAAACTAACAAAATCATCAAATCTTGTTAATTGCTTTCTTGCATCTTTATATAAAAGGCCGTTGAGAATTTCATAATACGTAATGATACTTAGGCTTATGAAGCCAAACTCTTTCAAGCGGCCATCAACTTTATTAATAACTTGGGGGTTGCCTCGCAGAAATTCGGAAAGAACATCGGTGTCAAGCATGGATGGCTTCATAATTCAATATTGCGGTCAAAAAGTTCTATTCTTACTTTCCTGGTTTGATGAAGAAAGTCCGAATAGTCTTTGCTACTCATATCGCTAAAGGATCCACCAAATGAAAGAATTTTCTTCCGCATGCTCTCTGTGTGATCCGTTGTAGGTGTCATTGAATGAATAAACTGATAAAGTTCTTCCAATCGGCTGACTGGAACATCTTTCATCTCCTCAAATATATCATTTAATGTTAACATGGCTGTTCCATTTTTTATCAAAGATAATGAAAAAATCATTTCAACTATTTACTGAGATTTCCAAGTGTTTCCTTAACTTGGCAGTAAATGAAAAGTATTCACAATTATACTTGAGTCCGCTCCGAAAAGTCATCCGATGAATCAATTATTAAAATCGGAGATTATATTTAACTGGTAATCTGCTAATTAGAAATTCATCGGATGACTAATTTGGGGTTTTTTAGCTTTTCGGAGTGGATTCATAATTGAAAATATTAAATTCTCAGCAGGTTGAAAAAAAATGACTTGTCGGAGTGGACTCAAACTTCAATTTTCGATTTTGGTGAGGT
>DYQV01000220.1 GCA_020719105.1 Rikenella microfusus | reverse complement strand
GTGTAATCAATAAAGTTGACCGATTAAAAGAACGACATCTTGCTTAAAGGCGTTAATTTTCAAGCTAATATTTGGTTTTTCTGATAATTATTTTTACTTTTGCAGCCAATTATTGTGGGGATTGAACACATCAGGGGACCGGAAGTCCCCTGTTTTATTGCAGATTATATGATTGATGCAAAACAAATTGAACAACTGGTAGCTGATAAAATTCAGGACTTTGATATTTTTCTGGTCGAAATTAAAGTGAATACCATGAATCAAGTCCAAATTTTTTTAGATACACCTCAAGGAATTAGCATTGACCAATGTGTTGAAATAAGTCGATTTGTTGAGGAATCAATTGATAGGGAAGTGGAAGATTATTCCTTAGAGGTATCTTCTCCGGGAATTGGTGACCCTTTTAAAGTTATTGAACAATATAAAAAATTGATTGGAGGAACCATTGAAGTTCTTTTTCTAAACGGAGTAAAAATTCAGGGTACTTTAAAGGCGGTATCTGATACCGGCTTTACTATGGTGTACTCCGTAAAAGAAAAACCGCTCGGTGCTAAACGTCCAATCATGGTTGAAAAAGAAAAAACCATTGATTTTTCACATACAAAATCAGTAAAAGAAATAATCATATTTTAACGGGAGTTAAATTAATAGAAAAATGGAAAATTTGAATTTGATAGACACGTTTTCGGAGTTTAAGGACTTAAAGAACATTGACAGACCAACCATGATGAGAGTGCTTGAAGATGTTTTCAGGAGCATTATGGTGAAAAAGTATGGAACAGACGAAAACTTCGATATTATCATTAACATTGATAAGGGCGACTTTGAAATTTGGAGAAACCGGGAAGTAGTTGCCGATTCTGAAATAGTAGATCCAAACACTCAGATAACACTAACTGCCGCAAAGAAAATTGATAACGACTATGAAATTGGTGAAGATGTTACGGACGAAGTAAAACTGGCCGACTTTGGCCGGAGGGCGATTCTTGCATTACGTCAAAATCTGACTTCGCGTATTTTAGAGTTAGAGAAAGACAATATTTTTGGAAAATATAAAGATCGCATCGGTGATATAATTACAGGTGAGGTTTATCAGGTTTGGAAGAAAGAAATCATGGTGGTTGATGATGAGGGGAATGAGCTCATTCTTCCTAAAACAGAACAAATACCATCTGATTATTTCCGCAAAGGGGATACGGTGCGTGCTGTTGTGGTTCGGGTTGAAATGCGGAACAGTTCCCCTTTGATTGTTCTTTCGAGAACCAGCACTACTTTTTTGGAACGGTTATTTGAAATGGAAGTACCAGAAATTTTCGATGGCCTGATAATGATAAAAAACATTAAACGAATTCCTGGCGAACGTGCCAAAGTTGCCGTAGAATCTTACGACGAACGCGTGGATCCAGTGGGAGCCTGCGTTGGAATGAAGGGCTCAAGGATTCATGGTATTGTACGCGAATTGAAAAATGAAAATATTGATGTTATCAATTATACCACCAATACACAACTTTACATTCAGCGGGCTTTAAGTCCTGCAAAAGTTTCGCAAATTAAACTCAATGAAACCGACAAACGGGCTGAGGTTTATTTGCAACCCGATCAGGTTTCACTGGCTATTGGTAAAGGCGGTTCAAACATTAAATTAGCCAGTCAGCTTACCGGATATGAAATTGATGTGTATCGCGAATCGACGGAAGACGATGAAGACGTTGATTTGTCAGAATTTTCTGATGAAATTGAAGGTTGGGTAATTGATGAATTAAAAGCCATTGGTTGCGATACGGCTAAAAGTGTACTTGATTTATCAGTGTCCGATTTAGTGAAACGGACCGATTTGGAAGAAGAAACAATAAAAGAAATAATGAGAGTTCTGAAAGCCGAATTTGAATAAGCGGTGATAAGACTTTAGTATTGGTTCATTAATAGGTTAAGTAAATAAGTAAAGGTCAAGAAATGACAGACTCTAGTAAAGTAACACGACTCAGCAAAATTGCGCGCGAGTTTAACGTTGGGATAAGCACTATTGTGGAGTTCCTTCATAAAAAAGGAATTGAAGTAGATGCGAATCCGAACACAAAAATTACTTCTGATTATTATACGATGCTTTTGAAAGAGTATAGTACCGATATCAGAGTTAAAGAAGAATCATCAAAACTGGAATTGGGAGCTCATCGCGGAAAGCAAGAATCAGTAACTATTAGTTCAGAATCGAAAGAAAACGATGACGATCAGGACAACGAACCGGATGAAGTTATGGTTAAAGATACAAGCAGCCATAAATATTCAGAGAAAGAACATGTTCATACTCAGAAACCAGCCAGTAAACCAATACCTGTTGAACAAATTGAGACTGCCGTTGAAACCATTAAAGTTACTGTGGTAGGGAAAATTGACCTTGAACATAAAAAAGCTAAGCAGCCGGTGTCCCATGAAAAACCAGAGGCTCATGTAAAACAGCACGAAAAGCCAATTAAAGAACATCCTGCAAAAGAGGTGGTTAAGTCACCTGTTGAAAAGACACATCACAAAGCTGCTAAAATTGAAATACCAAAACATATTCCAAAAGATGAGGCAGAAAGCCTTACTGAAACTAAAGTTAAAGAGAAACCGGACGAAATAAAAACTAAGTTTGAACAAATTGAAGACGTAAAAGTGGTTGGTAGAATTGATTTAGATCTGCTAAATCAAAAAACCAGACCATCGCGGAAAACCAAGGAAGAAAAAACCAAGGAACGGAAAGATAGGGAATTTGTTCGCAAACCGGCAGAACCAGCTAAACCAGAAGCAACTGCAACCAAGGAACCTGCCGTAAATGAGAATTTTATTCAACGCAAGGTAGAACGTCTTTCGGGACCCGTTGTAATTGGGAAAATTGAATTGCCAACAGGCCCCAGAAAAGATAAGCCGGCAGGTGAAATGACCGAAGAAGAGCGCCGGAAAAAGAAAAGAAAACGCATTAAAAAAGATAAGGTTGAAGTTAAACCAGATACCGCTAACGCAACTGGGGATAGGACCAAAAAAGCAAAACCGGTTCAACATAATGCTCAAACCCCACATAAAGGAGCAAAACGGCCCATTCACAAAGAAGTGAATGAAGTGGATGTTTCCAAGCAAATTAAAGATACTTTGGCTCGATTGACTGCCACCAAAGGAAAAAGCAAAGGCTCCAAGCACCGCCGCGATAAACGCGATGTTTATAGCCAAAAGAGCATGGATGATCAGGCTCGATTGGAAGCCGACAAAAACATTATTAAGGTTACAGAATTTGTGTCAGTTAACGAGTTAGCAACAATGATGAATGTAGCTGTTAATGAAGTAATTGGCACTTGCATGAACCTTGGATTATTTGTTTCAATAAACCAAAGGCTTGATGCAGAAACAATGGCTTTAGTAGCCGATGAATTTGGTTACAAAGTAGAATTTGTTAGTGCAGAACTTCTTGAATCGTTTGATGATGAAGTAGAAGAAGATGAAGGCAACTTAATGCCGCGGCCACCAATTGTTACCGTTATGGGCCATGTGGATCATGGAAAAACCTCATTGCTCGATTATATTCGTAAAACGAGTGTTATGAGCGGTGAAGCCGGAGGTATTACCCAGCATATTGGCGCCTACAGTGTTGTTACTGAAGATGGGAAAAGAATTTCGTTTTTAGATACTCCGGGACACGAAGCATTCACGGCCATGCGTGCACGGGGAGCTCAAGTTACCGATATTGCTATTATTATAGTTGCAGCCGACGATAGCATCATGCCACAGACCAAAGAAGCCATTAACCATGCACAAGCTGCAGGTGTGCCTATTATATTTGCCATCAATAAAATTGATAAGGTTGGGGCAAATCCTGAAAAAATTAAAGAGGGTTTGGCTAGCATGAACCTATTGGTTGAAGAGTGGGGAGGTAAATACCAATCGCAGGATATTTCGGCCAAACAAGGGTTGAATATTAGTGAACTGCTGGTTAAAGTAATGCTTGAGGCGGAAATGCTTGATTTAAAAGCCAATCCAAACCGTAAAGCAACGGGTACTGTAATCGAATCATCGCTCGACAAAGGACGCGGTTATGTTACTACTCTATTGGTTCAGAACGGTACATTGAAATTAGGCGATATTATGTTAGCAGGAAATCATACCGGACACGTTAAAGCAATGTATAACGAACGTGGAGAACAGGTAAAAGAAGCCGGCCCTTCGACTCCGGTGTTGCTGCTTGGTTTAAGTGGAGCTGCACAGGCTGGCGATAAATTCAATGTTATGGATAGCGACCGCGATGCAAAAGATATTGCAAACCGCCGTCAGCAATTGGCCCGCGAACAAGGGTTACGTACTCAGAAACACATTACACTCGATGAAATTGGTAGACGTATTGCTATTGGAAATTTCCAGGAATTGAATGTAATTATTAAGGGTGATGTGGACGGTTCTATTGAGGCCTTAGCCGACTCATTAATTAAACTTTCAACCGAAGAGATACAAGTTAATGTTAAACATAAAGCAGTGGGTCAGATTTCTGAATCCGATGTACTGTTGGCTGCGGCTTCAGAAGCCATTATTTTAGGCTTTCAGGTTCGACCATCAATGGCTGCCCGTAAATTGGCCGAGAAGGAAGAAATAGACATCCGCTTGTATTCCGTTATTTATGATGCCATTAACGAGGTGAGAGATGCCATGGAAGGTATGCTTTCACCTGAAATAAAAGAGGAAATTGTTGCAAGTGTTGAGGTTCGGGAAGTATTTAAAATTACCAAAGTAGGTACCATTGCCGGTTGTTATGTACGCGAGGGAAAAATCAAGCGTACCTCAAAAATCAGGATCATCCGCGAAGGAATTGTTGTTTATGAAGGAAACTTAGGTTCACTCAAACGCTTTAAAGACGATGTGAAAGAAGTTGCCACCGGTTACGAGTGTGGTTTGAACATCGAAAAATTCAACGACATAAAAGAGGGCGATATTATTGAAGCTTACGAACAAGTGGAAGTGAAACGGACTCTATAAAAGCATATTGTTTAAAAGGAAAGCCC
>DYQV01000219.1 GCA_020719105.1 Rikenella microfusus | reverse complement strand
TTTTCATTAGTAGTAGTTTTTAATTTCTTTTAAACAATTTAGTTGTTGCATTAGCAATCTTCATCCCTTAAAGTTCCGAAATATTGTTCATGGTTTGGGGTTCATTTTTAGGTGGATAATCAATATTATAATGAAGTCCTAAGCTTTCTTTACGATTCTGCGCCCCTTTAATAATTAAATAGGCCACATTTATTAAATTCCGAAGTTCACACAACGACTGTGATAAGGTTGATTTTTTATATAACTCGTCAGTTTCTTCGAAAATAATTTTAAGCCGTTTCATTGCACGTTCTAACCTAAGATTGGAACGTACAATTCCCACATAATTACTCATAATCATCTGAGTTTCTTTATAGTTTTGTGTTATCAACACCATCTCCTCTGGCATAGTAGTACCTTCAAAATTCCATTCAGGAATCGCCTTACAAATGGTTTGATTTTTAAAACAATCAATGGCATGCATGGCCGCTCGGTGCGAGAAAACAACCGCCTCGCTCAAAGAATTAGAAGCCAAACGGTTTGCGCCATGCAAACCTGTTGATGCAACCTCACCGGACGCATAAAGATGCTTAATGTGGGATTCCCCATTCAAATCAACTTTTACTCCTCCACACTGATAATGAGCTGCTGGCACAACAGGAATAAGATCCCTTGCAATGTCTATCCCTAATAAAAGGCATTTGGCTGAAATATTCGGAAAATGATCTTTCAATGAGACACCATCTAGATGCCGACAATCAAGATAAACAAAATCATCCCCGTAAAACTTTAATTCATTATCAATAGCTCTCGATACAATATCTCTGGGAGCCAAAGCTCCTCTCCTATCGTATTTCTGCATAAATTCTTTACCTTGCCTATTTCTCAAAATAGCTCCAAACCCTCTCATTGCTTCTGTAATTAAAAATGAGGGTTTCTCTGTTGGATTATATAATGAAGTGGGGTGAAATTGAACAAATTCAATATTCTCAACAATTCCTTTAGCCCTATAAACCATGGCAACGCCATCACCTGTAGCAATTTCAGGATTTGTGGTTGTTTGATATAAATTACCGGTACCGCCGGTAGCAATCATGGTTTTTTTTGCTAAAAAGGTCTCAACCAACCCTTTTTCCATATTTAGAACATAAGCACCATAACATTCAATATTGGTGTTGCTCCTATGTACCGTCTTCCCCAGATGATGCTGAGTTATTAATTCTACCGAAAAATAATTTTCAAAAATAGTTATGTTCCGATGGGTTTTGACATAATCAATAAGTGCCCTTTGGATCTCCCAACCGGTGTTATCCTTATGATGAAGAATTCTTTTTTCAGAATGTCCCCCTTCACTGGCTAAGTCATACTGGCCTGATTTATTTTTATCAAATTGAGTTCCCCAGTCAATTAACTCCTGAATCCTTTGGGGAGCTTCTTCCACAACGATGCGCACAACTTCTTTATTTGAAAATCTGTCGCCGGCAATATACGTGTCTTCAATGTGCTTTTCAAAATTATCGGGTAAATAAGTTACCGCGGCAATTCCACCTTGAGCCAAGGCAGTATTGGTATCAGCTAATTTTGATTTGGTTACAATAGCAACCGTTCCAAATTCAGCCACTTTAATGGCAAACGATAATCCAGCAACCCCAGAGCCAACAACTAAAAAGTCAAATTCCTTTTTCACGGATTTCTTCTATTTTTAAATTATTTCAAAAATATTACTTTCAAAAATCTTCTACAGTTGCAATTAAATAGAATAATACCGCATTAAACTAATCAATTTAAAAGCAACACCCTATCAAACGAATACAAAGGTAACCAAATATCTTTCTTCAATTCTTATAATCTAACTTTGATTTTTGTGTAGGCCAACCTAAGTTAAGGTCTATGATGTTTTTTTCCCCTGATTTGAAATAAATTTTTAAATAGCCAACAATTCTTATATTTTTGGCAATTGATTATTAAATAACCAGATATGGCTCAAGAGGATCTATTAAAAAAAATTATTGCCCATTCAAAAGAATATGGGTTCATTTTTCAATCGAGTGAGATTTACGATGGATTAAGTGCGGTTTATGATTACGGACAACACGGTGCTGAACTTAAAAACAATATAAAAAAGTATTGGTGGGATTCCATGGTTCGCCTTCACGAGAACATTGTGGGAATTGATTCTGCCATTTTTATGCATCCAACGGTTTGGAAAGCATCGGGTCATGTAGGAGCCTTCAACGATCCTTTGATTGATAACAAAGATTCTAAAAAAAGATATCGGGCCGATGTGCTTATTGAAGAACATATGGCCAAATTTGAAGCAAAAATCGATAAGGAAATTGAAAAAGCAGTTGAAAAGTTTGGTGCTTCTTTTGATGAGCCTCAATTCAGAGCAACCAACCAACGGGTTATTGCCAACCAAGAAAAAATTGATGCCATAAAAAAACGCTTTGTGGCTGCTCTTGAAGCTGATAACCTAGTTGAAATAAAAAATATTATTGAAGATTGTGAGATTGTTTGTCCCATTTCCGGTTCAAAAAATTGGACGGATGTACGCCAATTTAACCTGATGTTTGAAACAAAACTGGGTTCGGTTACTGATGAGGCAAATATCATCTATCTGAGACCGGAAACCGCACAGGGAATTTTTGTTAATTATTTGAATGTTCAGAAAAGCGGACGTATGAAAATACCGTTTGGTATTGCCCAAATTGGGAAAGCATTCCGCAATGAAATTGTTGCCCGTCAATTTATTTTCCGTATGCGCGAATTCGAACAAATGGAAATGCAGTTTTTTGTTCGTCCCGGTGAGGAATTAACCTGGTTCGGGACTTGGAAAGCTACCCGGTTAAAATGGCACAATGCCCTTGGATTTGATCCAAAAAAATACCGTTTTCACAATCACGATAAATTAGCCCATTATGCCAATGCCGCAGTAGATATTGAATTCGATTTCCCCATGGGATTCAAAGAATTGGAAGGTATTCACTCCCGGACTGATTTTGACTTGAGTCAACATCAAAAATTCAGCGGTAAAAAAATGCAATACTTCGATCCGGAATTAAATGAAAACTATGTGCCTTTTGTAATTGAAACATCTATTGGTCTTGATCGCATGTTTCTTTCCATTTTATCGAATGCTTACCACGAAGAAACAATACAACAAGAAGACGGCAAAACCGATCAACGCATCGTTTTACGGATTCCCCCTGAATTAGCTCCGGTAAAACTAGCCATTCTGCCGCTAATGAAAAAAGATGGCCTTCCTGAAAAAGCAACCCAAATTTTAGATGAACTAAAATATGAAGTGAATTGTATTTATGAGGAAAAAGATTCTATCGGTAAAAGGTATAGAAGACAAGACGCCATTGGAACACCTTTTTGCATTACGGTAGATCATGAAACGTTGCAAAACAATACAGTGACTATTAGGAACAGAGACACCATGGAACAAGAAAGAATTCCTGTTGAAAAGGTAAAGCAGATAGTTATTGAAAAAACCAGCATGACCAATTTGCTTAAAAAAGTGAACTAATATTTTCAATACAATTAAGTCTCAAAAACGAGGTCTTAATTGCATTATTTTATATTTTTACTGCTTAGCCAAATCAAATTTAATACTATGAAATACCCATGAGCAGAAAAAGCACACCAACAGAAAATGATTATTTTAAAAAATAACAATAGATTCTATATCAATAACATACAAAATATAAACACATGAAAATCTTATTAGCAACATTATTCCTATCTTTTATTTATATAGGATCGGCATTTTCGCAAAATCAGCCAATAAACAAACCAGAAAAAGGGTATCGGTTTCAATACCGCATTAAAGGACCTGAATTTAAAAAGAGCGAAGTGCTTGAGCTAATGGTTGATGAATTTGGTAATTATTTAGTGGCGACTTTCAGAGGAGAAAAATCTTCCTTTGTGTATTTAATAGTATATAACCTGTATAGTTGGGACGAAAAGTATAAAATTAAACTTGACGATAACCGATGTGAACTTTACAATAGTAGTTTTGATGAATCCGGAGAGTTTTTTTATGTTAATTATGACATCTATCGGAATATGTTTAAAAAAATCAATCTCAAAACAGGCGAAATAACTAAAGTTGATTGTTCTGAAACACCCAAAGGATGTAAAAAAATTGAATCACAGTTTTATAAGTTAGATGCATATACAATTGGCGATAATTACTACATCTACCGGGATGAACAATTTGAAAACTACATTAAAGTATTGGTTAAAAAAGAAATGTATATACCTAAAGGAGATGAAGAAAAAACATCGGCAAATTATGGTTTAAAAAATGCCCTGAATTTTGATCCAAAAAATGGAGGTGTTATCCAAATTACTCCTGCAGAATTGCGCGATTTAAAATCAGGAGCTGAGATTAATGTAAATGGCATTCCCATCTTTTACGATCCCATGGCAATTGATCAAACGGGAAAGGTAATGCCCTACACACCAGAAGAAGGAGCTCCTTTCAAAATTAGGTTTACATTGAATGAACTAAACAAACTTGATAAAAAAATAAGCTTTGTATATGAGCATTTTGTTATTAAATTGGACTTAGATGCCTTAGAACAAGAAAAATTGAAAAATTAAAAAGCTAAATTATTTTACTATTTTTGATGCATGCATCGCTTATTTTACATATCGGTATTCCTGATTTTTTTTCTGCATTTAATTAACGATGCATCCGCACAATGTGATCAAGCCTTTATTGACCAGTGCGCCTCAAACAGTGAAGTAAAATACATCAAACATTTCAGAATCCGCTTTGCTGATTGTAAAGATTTAAAAACCCGTTCCGAAGGCCAATTCTCCATGATGCTTAATAAAGGGAATCATTATCGGTTTTTGGTATGTAACGATGCATCAAAACCAGGCTCTACCATTATTGAATTAACTAGTGATTTTGCCAATTTTGGAGGAAACTACAATGCAGCAGAAGATAAAGAATATAAAGCTTTTGATTTTGTTTGCAGCAAGACGGGTCCCTATTATCTCAAACTTTTTTTCAAAAACGGGGAAGAAGGATGCGGAGT
>DYQV01000218.1 GCA_020719105.1 Rikenella microfusus | reverse complement strand
ATCTTTCCAATTTATTGGTTAATTTAGAAATCACCCGATAGTTAGAATAGAGCCAAAACATATAAAATGAAATTAAAAGGAATTCAAGATTATTACGCCGATGAGTTTGCCCAGTGCTATGGTTGTGGAAGGCTAAATAAGGAAGGGCACCAGATTAAAACCCATTGGGATGGTGATGAAACCGTTAGCTTTTATACTCCAAAAAAACACCATACTGCCATGGAGGGTTTTGTTTATGGCGGATTGCTTGCCTCACTTATTGATTGCCATGGAACCGGTTCGGCAGCATTGGCTTACGCCAAAGAACAAGCCATTGAATTAACTGAATTCAATGCACCACGTTTTGTTACCGGCAATTTACAAGTAAGCTATAAAAAACCCACACCCATTGATGGTGCCCTTGAACTGAGAGGCATTATTAAAGAGATTAAAGGAAGGAAAGTTGTCACTGAAATCCGATTGATTGCCGGTGGTGAAGTATGTGTAACCGGAGAAGTATTAGCCATATTAATTCCTGAAAACTTTGGGAAATAATTTTTTCAAGATACAAATACCAAACATTCATATTTCATCCGTAAATAATTTTTAGTTCATTGAATATCAATTGTTTCCTACGAATGGAACACCCCATGAAAATTTTCATCCGTTTTTGTGCAGTTATCTGCATGGGGTTTCATAAAAAAAGCCGATGATTTTGAACCCTCGTCTTTTTTTTTGTGTACGACATTTTTTCCTTTTTCCTAAATACATTTCCGCTTTAACTATTAGTTGACTCAGTATTTTGACTAGCCACTTTTTTAACCCAGCCCCGAGTTAAATCTATGTTGTGTGCCGAATAAAGTCAATCATTGTGCTAATAGATTCATCCGTATCTTTTTTTCGTGCTTTTTGTATTTTTCGTTGTTAAGTTTTTGAGTGTAATGGAACAAATTATCAATATCAACAACAGAAAGCACGAAAAACACGAAAATAAAAGATTACTTGTAATCTTTTGAAAAAAGGGAATTTTGTCGTACACCCCTTTTTTTAAATTTTAGTATTAGTGAAGCGAATGTTCTTTTAACACATCATCGGAATGCCAAAGAATGTCAATATACTGAGCTCTTCGATAGGCAAATGGACTACGGATATTCGATTTTGACATTTTACCACGGAATTCGGAGAGTGTTTTAAAGTTTTTCTCTTTCATCCACATTTCCAGCTCTTCCAACGCTTTGGTGATGGCCCCAAAACCATTTTTATAAATGGCACTTACCATCTGTATTGAATCGGCACCTGCTAATATCATTTTGGTTACATCGGTTCCGGTAAATATGCCGCGGCTAGTGCAAATATTGGCTTTTAAATGGCCGAATGCCAAACCGGTATATCGCAAAGGCAGGCGGTTATCCTCTTCGTGGCTGAATTTATACTTATAAACCAGTTTCAGGTTTTTGGTATCAATATCGGGCTGAAACAAACTGTTGAACATTACAACGGCCTTAACTCCAACGGCATCAAGTCTGTGGATAAAATTCAAAGGATTGGTATAAAAAGGACTCAATTTTACAGCAACCGGAATTTTCAAAGCCTTCACAACTTCTTTGGCAATGCTGATTTGCTCTTCAATAATAACCCCTTCCTCCATGTTAAAATCATAAGGAACATGATAAAAATTGAGTTCAAGGCCATCAACACCCGTTTGCTCAATTTCTTTGGCCCACACTACCCAAGTTTCGCGGTTTACACAATTCAAACTGCCAAAAACAGGAATGGTAAGACCTTGTTTTAGCTTTTTTAGGTTCATTAAAAACTCTTTAGGCCCGGCATGTCCCATTTCAGGGAAGAGTGTGGTCATTTCGGCATTCCGTTCATTGTAGGCTTCCATTTGCATGTCCATTTCATAACTTTCCAACTGGATCTGCTCCTCGAACAACGATTTGTAAACAATTGCCGCTGCACCCGCTTCTTCAATAGCTTTGGCATTTTTTACATCGGTAATGAGATTGTTAGCCCCAATAATGATGGGATTTTTCAACTCAATCCCCATGTAAGTGGTCTTTAGATTTGCCATAATTAATCCTCCGTTTGTTTTGGTTAGAATGATTCGTTCATTAGTTCATTGGTTCATTTGTTCATTAGCTCATTAGCCCATTTGTTCATTAGCTCATTGGTTAATTGTTTCTAAACTCATGGTCACATGGTCACATGAGCTAATGGTCACATGAACTCATTATTTAAACTCTTTTTTCAATTGTTCTACCCATTTAGCAATTCTTGGTTTTACCAGACGTGCCTGATTTTCAAAATCGAGAGCCAATCCGCAAAAATTATTTCCGCGTACGGCTTTACTACTCTCAAATTCATAACCATCAGTGGAAACAAATCCAACCAATTTACCTCCTCTTTCTTCAATTACATTTGCCAATAATCCAATTGCATCCACATAATTTTCGGGATACCCTTTCTGGTCACCAGCCCCATATAAGGCAAAGGTTTTACCTTTCAAATCCAACTCTTCTATATCAGGTAAAAACTCATCCCAATAATTGGGTAATTCTCCATCAAACCAAGTTGGTACTCCTAAAATATATTTTTCGAAAGCCATAAATTTCTTTACAGTAATATCTTCTACATTTACTTCTTCCAGCACGCCACCAAATTCTTCCTGAATAATTTTAGCTGCTCTGGATGTTTTTTGAGTATTGAAACTGTATAATAATGCTAACTTTTTCATTTTAAAATAAATCGTTCAAAAATTTAACAATAAAAATGTGTTTTTGTTTTGTAAAAAAGAGAAACAAACTCCTTGAATTAATATTCAATTAAATCGGTTGCAGCGGCAAATATTTTATCCGCATTGGGTAAAATGGCTTTTTCAAGAATACGGTTAAAACCTACAGGGGTAAATGTGGAGCCAACCCTTTTAACAGGTCCATCGAGCCATTCAAACGCTTTTTCGGTAATAATTGCAGCCACTTCGCCTCCAAAACCTCCAAAAACCTTGTCTTCATGCACTACCAATACTTTTCCGGTTTTCTTAACCGATTCAAGTATGGTTTCCACATCAAGCGGAACTAACGAACGCAAGTCAATTACTTCTGCATGAATTCCTTTCTCTTCCTCCAATTTCTTTGCCACCTCAATACACATGTGGGTTGTATTACCATAAGTCACAATGGTTAGGTCAGTTCCCTGTTTACGGATGCGTGCTTTTCCAAAGGGCACTTCATAATCATCGGGAAAGGCAGCCGATGAAATTGGGTCGTTATACAATGCTTTAGGTTCCAGAAACAACGTCATTCCCCGCGAGCGTAAACTGCTGCGCATAAGTCCGGCAGCATCATCAGCATACGATGGATAAACGATACGTACCCCAGGAATTGATGCCAGCGCCCCTTCAATATTTTGCGAATGGTATAAACCGCCCCCAATATATCCACCCGAAGCCAAACGGATGGTAACATTTGGGGTAAACTGACCATTCGAGCGCCAGTAATCATGGCTTGAATCGACATATTGTTCCATGGCAGGCCAGAAATAATCGGCAAACTCGGCTCCTTCAACTACAATTCGTATTTTATCGCTGAAGCGGCTCATACCATTGGCAGTTCCCATGATAAAATCTTCAGCAATGGGTGCATTAAAAATCCGTTCTTTTCCAAATTCCTGTTGCATCCCTTTTGAAACATTAAAAATTCCACCCTTTTCTTTATTGGCTATATCTTGTCCCCATAAAAAGGTATCGGGATTCAACCGAAATTCTGCTTTCAGGGTTTCATTAATTCCTTCAATTAGTTTCTTGTTTTCTCCTTGATAATCAGCCAAACCATCCGGATATTTGTCAGCAGGATAAGGAGCTGGGGAAACAAAATCAAAAATAGAGGCCGGATCCGGATCAGGAGCGGCCATAGCTTCTTTGTGGGCTTTTTTTACTTCTTCTTTAACCTGACTTTCAATTTCAACGAGTTCCTGTTCTGTGAATCGTTCATATCGAATCAACAACCTGCGATATTTTGCCAATGGGTCATACTCCTGAACATAATTGCGCTCTTCTTCATCACGATACAATTCATGCCGGTCGGAATTAGAATGGGAATGCATACGCACACAATTAGCCTGAACAATAGCTGGCATTTGGTTATCCAAAATCCATTGTTTTGCCTCTTCCAAGGTATTCATTGAATCAAACACATCTTTACCATTGCAATGATAAATTTTAAGGTTTTTCATACCGGTAAAGTTATTGGCTACCTTACGGTTAGCTGTTTGATCCTTTTTAGGTACCGAAATACCGTAACCATTATCCTGAAATACAAAAAGTACGGGAAGTTTTTCAGTAGTTGCCCCATTAATGGCTTCATAAACATAACCTTCCGATACCGATGATTCACCTTGAGAACTAATGCTGATTCCTTTATGGTTATACTTTTTCATACCTCGGGCAACACCAACTGCATGTAATGTATGGTTACCGGTACTTGATGAAACATTGTGAATATTCCATTCCGGTTTTGCAAAGTGGTTGCTCATGTGCCGGCCACCACCAGCCACATCGGTAGCTTTCGATATGCCATTCAAAATAGTCTCAGTAGCAGTTAAACCAGCCGAAATAGCGGTCAACATATCGCGGTAATACGGAAAAAGATGATCGGTTTCTTTGTTAAATATCTGACCAATAGCTAACTGAACTCCATCATGGCCGGCAAAAGGCGCATGATACGACCAACCAATGGCCTGTTTTAAATAATTGGGTGCTTTATTATCAATTGCCCGCCCCAGTGTCATTAAATGAAACCATTTACGCAATGTTTCTTTATCTGTTTTTTTTATATGATACTTATTGTTTCCTGACATTATTTTTGACTTTTAAATGTTATACTTTATTTTTTAGACTCATAATTTTGAATAATATCCTGTGAGTCCACTCCGAAAAGTCATCCGATGAATCTATTGTTAAAATCGGAAATATTATTGGTCTGGTAATCTGTTAATTAGAAATTCATCAGATGACTAATTTGAAGTTTTTTAGCTTTTCGGAGCAAACTCATCCAGTTAA
>DYQV01000746.1 GCA_020719105.1 Rikenella microfusus | reverse complement strand
TCTCTCTTCTCGGTCCCGATTGTTTTTATAATTTTCATCATCTCCACTCAATTTTCCCGTCACGGTATGTTTCATCTGACGGAAAACCTACATTTGAATAAACTGTTTTCCCTTCGTTATTTGTCCAACTATAAATAGGTACTTTTTGTTTTTGGTTAGTCTTGTTTTGAGCATTTTTTAAGAATTCATGGGTAATCAGATTGAATTTATGAAGAAACAAATCGTAGTTTATAAAATTCGATCCCAAATAACAGTAAAACGAAATGGCAGAAATGTTTAGAATAACAGTGAGATAAAATACTACGCGAAAGGGTTGCTTTCTTGATTTGTGATGGAGCCATCTTTGCGCAATGAGAGCTCCTGGCCACCCTCCAATTAAACTGAAAAAATGGAGTTTATTTTCCGGCGTTCTCCACTCGTTATTTTTTGCTTTAATCTTATCCTGCCAATAAAGTAAAAATGTAATGAGGCTTAACAACAAATACAGAATCAATATAATAGGATGCAAATTTTTTAAAAAAACTATAACGCCAATACAAATTAAAAATGCGCAGGACAAACCCGAGTAAAAAACATCAAAAACTTTATCAGTTTTCCTCGGATCCCGTTCTCCTCGAAACAAAATTCTCTCTGCCCTTTGTTTCCCTTCCAGGTTTGTAGATATTTCAAAAGAGACTTCGTCCCCGACAACTGGTCTTCTGGATTGGTTGAGCAAAAGATTCTCGTGAAAGAATAAATCTGGCATCCCATTGATTGGTTCAATGAACCCGAACCCTTTATCGTTTTGCCACTTAATAACTTTTCCATTTAATCTCATTTATCCACCTGAAAAAAGGCGCAGTCCTGCTCCGAATCCTGTCGCACCGTGGGAATTTTTGACGATATTGTTGAAGTTACGGCACACCTTTTGCGGCATTTACTGCGAAAAGCGCTTTGAAAGAAGAAGACCCGCCGAGAGGTTTAAAAACATGGTCTGACTGCTTACTGAACCATAATTCCAAATGTTTTTATAGCTTAATGTTTCTTTCGTAATACAGCTCATTGATGAAAGTGGTTGTGCTGGTGAGTGGCCAATCGGGCCATCTGGTTTTTGATGCAGATTTTCCC
>DYQV01000217.1 GCA_020719105.1 Rikenella microfusus | reverse complement strand
TCTAATTTCTAAAAAAATGGCTCTTCAGTGCGGGATAGTTGGGTTACCCAATGTGGGAAAATCAACCTTGTTTAATTGTTTATCGAATGCCAGGGCGCAGGCGGCAAATTTTCCGTTTTGTACCATTGAACCTAACGTGGGCGTTATTACCGTTCCCGATGAACGGTTGAATAAATTGGCTGCTATTGATAATCCAAAAAGAGTAATTCCAACCACCGTGGAAATTGTGGATATTGCCGGATTGGTAAAAGGAGCCAGTAAAGGAGAGGGTTTGGGAAATAAATTTTTGGCTAACATTCGCGAAACCGATGCAATTATTCATGTAATCCGTTGCTTTGATGACGATAATGTAACTCATGTTGATGGATCGGTAAATCCGGTTCGGGATAAAGAGATTATTGATATAGAGTTGCAATTAAAGGACTTAGAAACGGTGGAAAGCCGCATTTCAAAAGTTGATAAAATTGCCAAAACAGGAAACGATAAAAAAGCAGCAAAAACGTACGAGTTATTAGTAAAATACCGCGATGCATTGTTAAAAGGCTTATCGGCCCGTACCGTGGATATTGACCCGATTACAAAAAAAGAGTATTTGTTTGATTTGTTTTTGCTTACTGATAAGCCAATCCTATATGTTTGCAATGTGGATGAATCATCGGTAAAAACAGGAAATATATACACCCAGGCTTTAATGGATGCAGTGAAAAGCGAAAATGCCGAAGTGCTTATTATTGGTGCCGGAATTGAGTCGGATATTGCTGAGCTGGAAAGCTACGACGAGCGCCAGATGTTTTTATCTGATTTGGGTTTGGAGGAAGCCGGGGTAGTTAAATTAATCAAGTCGGCCTACAAGTTATTGAAATTGCAGACTTATTTTACAACCGGAGCCGATGAAACCCGGGCATGGACCTTCCGCGAAGGGATGAAAGCCCCGCAATGTGCCGGAATTATACATACCGATTTTGAAAAAGGGTTTATTCGTGCCGAAGTAATCAAATACTCCGATTATGTAACCTTAGGCTCTGAAGCAGCCTGCCGCGAAGTAGGTAAAATAGGCATTGAAGGGAAAGAATATGTGGCACAGGATGGCGACATTATGCATTTTAGGTTTAATGTATAGGCTCATTATAAATGAAATATGAAACCGGATCTAACATCCGGTTTTTTTTATAAATAGGATTCTGATAATTTCTATCTTTGACACTTGTAAAAACTACTACTATGCAACGTACAATTATAACTTTTTCATTGCTATTTCTGGCTGCACTATCTTTTTCGCAGCAACCTTTGCAATTAATGCTTGCCCAGCGGGGCGAAGTTGTTGTAAGTGTTGATACGGTTTACCTATCCCAAATTCCATCAATTTCTACCTGGTCAATTGATAAACAAGTGAACGGTAAAGCAATAATTTATCTGAATGCAAAACAATATCAGATATTAGTTGGGTTGAATATTCCATTTATTCCTGAGCCAATACCATCAATGAGAGAGGAATTCAAAATGGCCTCTAAAATTACACAAATGGCAGGATGGGATTCTTATCCCAATTACGAAACCTATCTGGCATTGATGAAACAATATACCCTTGATTATCCTGATTTGTGTCGATTAGATACCATTGGGGAATCGGTAGAAGGAAGATTATTGCTTGCCTTAAAGATTTCAGATTATGTTCAGAACCTTGAAACAGAACCTAAGGTTTTTTATTCCTCATCCATGCATGGCGATGAACTGACAGGTTATGTGTTAATGCTCCGGTTGGCTGACTATCTGCTTTCAAATTACTCTCAACCAAATGTGAAGGAATTGGTAGATAAGCTTGAAATCTACATCAATCCATTGGCAAACCCTGATGGCACCTTTGCTGGAGGTAACAATACGGTTTATGGTGCAACACGGAGTAATGCCAATAATGTGGATTTAAACCGGAATTTTCCGGATCCAATTGCAGGAAGCCATCCCGATGGTGAAGAATGGCAGCCCGAGACACAGGCGATGATAGCTTTTATGAAAAGCGCCAATTTTTCTCTTTCCATGAACTTCCATGGCGGCGTTGAGGTGCTCAATTATCCTTGGGACACATTTAGTAAACGGCATGCCGATGATGCTTGGTTTCAATTAATTTGTAGAGAGTATGCTGATACTGTGCATAACACAGCCCCAAGTTATATGACCTTTATGCAAAATGGAATTACTAATGGATATGATTGGTACCGGATAACCGGAGGCCGGCAGGACTATGTAACCTACTTTTTGCATGGTCGTGAAATTACTGCCGAATTGAGTGATGAATACATATTAGAGGCCAACAAATTGCCCCAAATGTGGGAAAATAATTACCGTTCGCTATTGAATTATTTGAAACAGGCTTTGTACGGAATTCATGGTTTGATTACTGATACCGCTGGAAATGCATTAATTGCAAAAATTGTTATTGCAGATCACGATAAAGATAGCTCGCAAGTTTGGAGCCAACCTTCCGGCGATTTTTACCGTTACCTAAAATCTGGAACTTATAATTTGACTTTTGAATCAAATGGTTTTCAATCAAAAACAGTTTCAATAGCTGTTACCGATTTTCAACAAACCACCGTTGAGATTCAATTGGATAAAACGGTTGGTATTTCAAGCAAACAGCAAAACCAATTGGTTTTTTTCCCCAACCCGGTAACTGATATTCTTTATGTGGAATTAAATCAAGAAATTTCAAATCCGGTAAAAGTAGTTGTTTATTCGGCTGACGGGAAACAAGTGTATTCAACTTCCTTTGAAAAAAAGGAGGCAAAGTCCATGATAAGTCTTGATTTGTCGTCCCTAACAACTGGCATCTACTTTTTGGATGTAGATTATGACGGTAAACACGATTTTGCAAAGTTCATGGTTCAGCAAGAATAAGTGTGGTGAGTTAAACCAATAACAATCCGCATTCCCTGATAATAGGGAACCATGGTGTGGAAGTCAATTCATGGTCAAATTGGGTAATAAAATCTTGATCCATTTCCCCAAAAGTAATTTTCACATCATTTTTAAAGCTTGTTTTCTCAATAAATTCATGAAACCAATTGGCTTCATTAATCGGCAAATCAATTGATTTGGATGTTTTTGGATTGTTGAAAAACATTTTTGCTGATTCACCATTTGCAATCATCATAAGCTCTCCACCAATCCAAATCATCTGCTTGCTTTCCATGTTTGGATGGTTTCTGTTTTTCAAATATTGACCCACCAGTTTTGGTGGAACATTGGGCACAGGAACTTTAAAATCGAACCATTTTTGAACAGGCGTTTCAAAACCTATTTTGTGCATAAAATTGAAGGTGGCTTTCGATAATCCATAACTATAATCGGGCTGGTTTTGCGCTATTGGATCATGAAAAGCTAATTCATTATTGGCAAAAGAACCTTTTGGGTTTCTATTTATTGTGATTCCGAATTTGTCGGGATTTTTGCTAACTGGACTGTGACAGGTGAGTGCAAAACGATGCCAAAAAGCCGATTGGATCAATCCTTTTTCAAAAAACTGCCGCACCACTTCGAGCGAATCAATGGTTTCCTGCTGTGTTTGGCTTGGAAAACCGAACATGAGGTAAGCATGAACCATTATCCCGGCTTTTGAAAAATGGCTGGTTACCTGCGCTGCCTGTTCTAATGTCACCCCTTTATTCATCAATTGAAGCAACCGGTCCGACGCTGTTTCAATTCCACCTGTTACCGCAATACACCCCGATGTTGCCAATAACCGGCATAAATCGGAGGTAAAAGCGTTTTCGAAACGGATGTTTCCCCACCAGGTAACCTGTAACCCTTCTTTCAATATTTCGATGGCCAGATTTTTTAACAAAGCAGGGGGAGCGGCTTCGTCGGTAAAATGAAAACCTGTTTGACCTGTTTGTTTAATTATGGTTTTCATTTTAGTAACAATAGCTGAAGCTGGGGTAGAATCAAACCGTTGGATATAATCGAGCGAAGTATCGCAGAAAGCACATTTAGCCCAATAACAGCCGTGCGCCAGTGTCATTTTGTTCCAAAAACCGTCAGTCCAAAGTTTGTGCATGGGGTTTACATTCTCAACTAGCGAAAAGTAGAGATGCAAGGGCAACCCTGTAAAATCAGGTGTTCCAGATTCCGCAAAGGGAATAGGTGAAATTGCAGGATTATGAAACAAAAAGACTTGCCGGTTCTTTAATGCCATGGTGTTTACCAATTCATCTCCCCCAATTTTTCCATCAAAATAGTCCAATAGTTGCAAAAAGGGCATTTCACCGTCGTCGAAAATCAGGTAATCGGCAAATTCAAATAAGCGTGGATCGTTTAATTCACGCAGTTCCGTGGTAATATACCCTCCACCTAAAACTATTTTTATTTCCGGATAATTTGTTTTGATGTATTTAGCACAAATCAAAGCCCCATAAACATTTCCGGGAAATGGAACGGTAAAGCCAACAATTTTAGGATTTTTTTCTTGTAATTGTTTATTAAGAAGTCCGAGGAGCGTTTTGTCAATCAAATCAACAGTTGGTTGGTTAAGTATATTATATAGAGGGTCAAAATCAGGAGCAGTTTGCGCCAGATGCTGTTGGTAGCGAATCAAATCAAATCCCGGATGAATGTATTTGCGGATTAAATCGGCAATATCTTCAATGTAAAGTGTGGCTAAGTATTTTGCTTTATCGGTAAGTCCCATAGTTCCAAAACTGATTTCCAAATCCACCACATTTCTAAACCGGGGACCTTCGGGCAGATAATTTCTGCCGCAAATTTTATAAGCAAGTGCCGGATTTCCCCCTCTCATAAATTCCTTAACCGGTTCAATGGTATGAATATAAAACGGCTTCATAGCCACTGTCTTTTGGTCAATACCATCCAATTTCAAAGCTGAGCACAAGTTGAAAATATTTTCCAAGCCAAGGGTTGAAAAAATAGCGTCGATTAGCTCAATTCCCAAATCGGCCTGAAAAACGGTTCGGCCATTTTCCTGTAAAAATCCTTTAAGTACAGCAGTAGCTGGGTATGGCGTGTTGAGTTGGGTGAGGGGAGGGATTATGAGGAGAATTGGGTT
>DYQV01000216.1 GCA_020719105.1 Rikenella microfusus | reverse complement strand
ATGAAAACTACATTTTTAGCAATCCTATTATTCGCTGGACTCCTTCTTTTGTCTTGTACCCAAAAGAAGGCTGACCAGTCGACAATTACTGCCAACGGAGGCATCGATCGTACTTCGCTCCCTATTAAGGAACCAATTCGCCAGAAAAGCAAAGAATTGGATGTTCGCAACGCCAAGGCGCCTGAACGATTTGAGGTAAAAGCTCCCAAAGGTGCCCCCAATGTGGTGGTGGTGCTAATCGACGACATGGGCTTTGGCGTTTCCGAAGCTTTTGGAGGACCGGTTACCACACCAACTATGGATAAACTGGCACAAAATGGGTTGAAGTATAACCGTTTTCATACCACAGCCCTTTGTTCGCCTACACGGGTGGCATTGCTTACCGGGTATAACCATCACAGCAACAATGCGGGTTCAATCATGGAAACAGCCACCATGTTTCCTGGTAATAATGGGGTAAGGCCACAATCAATTACCCCAATGGCCGAAGTACTTCGCCAGAATGGTTATAATACAGCCGCTTTTGGAAAATATCATGAAACCCCTCCTTGGGAAATCTCGAATTCGGGTCCCTTCGACCGTTGGCCCACTCATTCAGGGTTTGAGAAATTTTATGGCTTCATTGGTGGCGAAACCAATCAATGGTCACCACTGATTTATGATGGGGTAACATTGGTTGAAACACCCGAAGATCCAAACTATCATTTTACTACCGACATGACCAATCAGGCCATTTCGTGGGTACGTTTCCAGCAGGCGTTGTCGCCCGATAAACCGTTCTTTATGTATTTTGCTCCGGGAGCTACCCATGCCCCACATCATGTTCCTAAACAATGGATTGAAAAATACCACGGAAAATTTGATCAGGGATGGGATAAAATGCGGGAATTAACGCTCGAAAGGCAAATAAAATTTGGAGTAGTACCGGCTGGAACAAAATTAGCCCCTAAGCCAACTGATATTAAAGATTGGGACCAACTTTCCGCTGATGAAAAGAAATTGTTTACCCGCCAGATGGAAGTTTATGCAGGCTTTGCCGAACACACGGATTATGAAGTGGGGAGACTGGTTGATGCCATCGATAAATTGGGAGTGTTGGATAACACGGTCATCATATTTATTGTCGGCGATAACGGTGCCAGTGCCGAAGGAGGAATGAGTGGCATGTATCAGGAAATGACCTTCTTTAGTGGGGTGGTTGAAACGGTTCCCGATATGTTAAAACACTACGACGATTGGGGAAGCCCATCCACCTATCCGCACTTTGCTGCTGGTTGGGCCGTTGCCATGGATGCACCCTTTTCTTATACCAAGCAGGTAGCATCCGATTTTGGAGGTACCCGCAACGGAATGATTATTCAATGGCCCGCCGGATTTAAAGCCAAAGGCGAAATGCGTTCACAGTTTGGGCATGTTATTGATATCGCTCCAACCGTTTTTGAACTGGCAAAAATACCAGCTCCCAATATGGTAAACGGAATAAAACAAGATCCTATTGAGGGTACAAGTCTTGCCTATACATTCGATGATGCTCAATCATCTGAAAAGCACAACGTACAATATTTTGAAATGTTCGGTAACCGAGGTATATACCAGGACGGCTGGTTTGCACGCACTATTCACAGGGCTGCCTGGATGTTGAAACCTTATACTTCCCTTCAGGAGGATAAATGGGAATTGTACAATACCAACGAAGATTTCAGTTTGGCCAACAATCTGGCCGATTCAAATCCAGAAAAACTAAAAGAAATGCAAGCGTTATTTATGGCCGAAGCTGAAAAGTATTATGTATTGCCGATAGACGATCGCTTATTGGAAAGAACCAATGCCGAATTGATGGGAAGACCAACAGTTATGGGTGACAGAAATACTGTAACTTATGGTGAGGGCATGAGAGGAATGGGAGTAGATGTTTTTATCGATTTGAGAGGTTATTCCTTTACCATTACTTCGGAAGTTGCAGTGGATGCTAACGGAAATGGAGTTATTGTATGTCAGGGTGGCCGGTTTGGTGGTTTATCGTTGTATATGAAGAACGGAAAACCAGCGTTTAGCTATAACTATTTGGGATTGGAATCTATGCATATCATTGCTGACCAAGCATTGAAACCGGGAAATTACAAGCTGGCTTTTGAATTTAAATCGGATGGAGGCCTTGGTAAAGGTGGCCTAGGTATTATTTATGTAAACGATAAAAAAGTTATTGAAAAGAGATTCGAAAAAACCCAGCCAGGTATATTCTCGGTGGACGATTTAGCCGATGTGGGTATAGATGATGGAACCCATGTAGCTGATTATGGCAAATCATCGAAATTCAGCGGGAAAATTGAATATGTAACCATTGAACGGAAAAAATAAATTAAATATTGCCTAACCTCATCGTAATGTGTGGATTACGATGAGGTTATTTTTAAATTAAAAAGTTTATTCAACCCTAAAACAAACAAGAAATGAAAAAAATGTTAATAATTGTCTCATGGACATTGCTATCGATGCAGGTGTTTTCACAGGAGAACAGGATTACCCTGAGCAGCGGTTATGCTTTTACCAATATTGAAGATGTTAGCACCAATGCCGCCGGTTGGAGGATAAACGGACTGTATGAATTCAATCCAATGGGAGAAATTTTTGCCCATGGTTTGTCGTTCGGATATATTGGTACTACTGCCACTTATACAAATCTCCTGAATACCACCGAATACAAATTGAATACCTTCCCCATTTATTATGCCCCCAAAATACTTTTTGGCAACGATAAAATGAAAGGATATGTAAAAGGGGCATTGGGAATGCATTTCTCCAATTACCACCGCAACGGGTTTCTTGGAGAGTTAGATACCAATGATTCCGGTTTTTATGGTGGCGCTGGTTTAGGAGGTATGTATCAGATCAATGAAATGATATTTATTTCCGCTGAATACGAATGGGCCTGGATGTCGAACAGCTGGTACAAAGACGGTTTTATGAATACCATCACCGCCGGTATTGGCATTCAATTCTAAAATAAAAGGGAACAATAGCTTGCTTTTCATTTTTTGATTCCTTTTAAAAAGCTAATAAAATGACTTTAACCCTTTAAACTAATAAAAAGATGCGCAAAACAGTCCTACTGTTAATATTTGTAATGCTTTCCCTTGCACCGAGGGCACAAATATTGATTTCACTGCTTTTTGGAGAGTCATTGAATTCGCCCAAAGTTGAATTTGGTTTATCCGGGGGAATGAACCGGTCCAATATACACAGTCTCAGTAACTCAGAGGCTATGAATAATTTCGATTTGGGGTTTTATTTTCACGTTCTGATGAAAAATAATTCCTACCTAAGTACAGGAGTCCGGGTCAAATCAAACGTCGGGGGTACCGGTATGTCCACATATCCTATTGATAACGGCGCTTTTGACTCCATATATCAGGATGGGATTCTGACAAAAGAGATCCCGGTATTTTATGTGCCCATCCTGTTTCACCAGCGCATTAAAGAACGCTGGTATATTGAGGCAGGGCCGCAACTTGGATTAATTTATAGAGCTCAGGATGTTTTTGAAATTGAGGGCGAAGTAGGAAACCTTCGCTATGAGAGAGATGTTCAGAATGAATACAAACGCATTGATGCGGGTATTTTAGCGGGTATTGGCTATAAATACAGCAAAGAATTAAAAAGTGTGAGCTACGGGGTTCAGTATTATTATGGATTTGTAAATGTAAGTAAAACGCCCAACCTCACCATCCGTAACAACGCTTTTTACCTATTTGTACGAATACCAATTGGTCTTTGATTAATTACAAACCAACTATTTTGATTGATAATTTAAACTTAAAAAAATGAAATCATTACTACTTATTCTATTTAGTGCAACGGTTTTTTTAAGCCCTGCATTTTCCCAAGTATATACCAACAAAGAGGTTGGTAAAAAAAATCAGGCGTCAGCCGATAGCCTGAAAAAAACCGAGTATCCTTATGTACTGCCTATTTGGGGAGCAAAAGCAACAGCAAAGGGTTTTAACCTACCTTACTCAGCAGGGGTTAGTATCAATTACTTACAACAGGAATCATCATTAATCATTGATAACCTGTTTGTTGGTTTTAACAATGGCCCTATGTATAATTTGGATGAAGTGATCCGTTTCAATGATGCTACTTCAAGAGCAGGTGCATTGACCGTGCGGCCCGATTTTTGGCTATTCCCGTTTTTAAATATTTATGGTATTTTTGGTAAAGGTAAATCTTCAACAGAGATAAGTGCCGGAGTGTATATTCCAGATACAAACAATGTATGGAATGAAGTTACTTCGTTTTCAACAACCGCAAACTTTGATGCTACCATTGCCGGGCTTGGATTTACTCCCACCATGGGTATTGGAGGTGGCTGGATGGCACTGGATATGAATGTGGCTTGGTCCGATATTAGTGCTTTGGATAAGCCGGTTTTTACTTTTGTTTTTGGCCCCCGGTTTGGGAAATCATTCAAGTTTAAAAAACCCGATAGCAATATTGCAATTTGGGCAGGTGGTTTCCGGGTTAAGTTTTCATCAGCCACCAACGGTTCGCTTAACTTAAACGAAGTATTGCCGGTGGAGGAGTTACAGCCCAAAGTAGATGAGGGATTGGCAAGAGTTGAAGAAGGCTATAACAATGTGGAGGATTGGTGGTCCGGATTATCGGAGAGGGACCAAAACAATCCAATTAATGAAGCTAAATATAATACGGCCACTCGGGTGCTTGAAACAACCGGGGGATTATTAAATGATATGGATGCAGCCCTTAACGACGACCAATATGCATCCGTTCAATACTCGCTGGACAAAACCCTTAAAGATAAATGGAACTTCATAGTGGGCTCTCAATATCAACTTAACAAACATTTGATGTTTCGGGTTGAGTTTGGCTTCCTGGGTTCACGCACGCAAGGAATGGGTGGTATTCAATACCGCTTTGGATTGTAATTTCAAGAGGTTTATAATACTTTGTGAAACTCAGTGAAACCTTTGTGTGACTTTGTGTAACAATTAAATTAAAATTACACAAAACCGCACAAGGGAAACACAAAATTACACAAGGATAA
>DYQV01000215.1 GCA_020719105.1 Rikenella microfusus | reverse complement strand
ATATTGAGGTGTAGCTTAATCGTCAGGATTATTAATGAATAATCCGGGCTAATATCAAAACTATCAAGGCATAGGTTCCAATGAATTAAGCACCATTTAATGAAAGACCTGACTATAGGCAATGAGAGCCGGTTAATATTTCGTTTTGCAGTTCCCATGTTGCTCGGCAATTTATTTCAGCAGCTTTATAATGTGGTAGATAGTGCCATTGTTGGGCGCTTTCTGGGAAAAGAGGCCTTGGCATCGGTTGGAGCGTCGTTTCCCATTATTTTTGCACTCATAGCCCTAATTATAGGCATTGGAACCGGTTTTGGCATTGTTATTTCGCAATACTATGGGGCCAAAGAAATTGATAAAGTAAAACGGGCCATAAGCACTATGTTTATCTCATTAGGTCTGGTTTCTATAATAATGACCCTCATTGGAATTTCTTTAAGCGGACCAATTTTCAGATTACTCAAATTACCTCCCGATTTAATGCCACATGCCATTGAATATCTGAATATTTATTTAATTGGTATTATTGCCATGTTTGGATTCAACGGTACCTGTGCGGTATTGCGGGGCTTAGGTGATTCAAAAACCCCCTTAGTTTTTTTAATTATATCCACAGTTATAAACATACTGCTTGACTTGGTTTTTATATTGGTTTTCGGGTGGGGTATTGCTGGGGCTGCTTGGGCAACCGTTATTTCGCAGGCTGGTGCATTTATAACAGCCATAATTTATTTGAACCGAACCCATGCAATCATTAGTTTTAAGTTATCGGAATGGAATTTCGATTGGGAAATTATGCGGCATGGAATCCGAATTGGATTGCCTTCAGGATTGCAACAGACTTTTGTAGCTATGGGAATGATGGCACTTATGGGCATTGTGAATACCTTTGGAACAGATGTTATTGCAGCCTATAGTGTTGGCGGACGAATTGATTCTTTTGCCGCATTGCCGGCCATGGCTTTTTCAGCCGCATTAGCAACTTTTACCGGACAAAACCTAGGTGCTGGCAAGGACGAACGAATAAAAAAAGGATTGATTGCTACTACCATTATGGCATCTGTATTTTGCATTCTAACTACAATACTCATTATACTATTCCGACAACCCTTGATGGGCCTATTTAATCAAGATTCCGAAGTTATCCGCATAGGGTCGGAATACTTAACCATAGTTAACGTGTTCTATATTATATTTGTATTGATGTTTGTAATGTATGGAGTTTTACGAGGTGCTGGAGCTACATTGATACCCATGTTTATAAGTGTCCTATCATTATGGATAATCCGGATCCCATTGGCAGCCGTGCTTTCAGAATCGTATGGGGAAAAAGGAATTTGGTGGTCAATACCTATAGCCTGGGCAATAGGTTTAACGGGTTCAATTATTTATTACCTTTCCGGAAAATGGAAGGGTAAAGGTATTACTGGACCAAGAAAAATTGAGATAAAAGAAATTTTGGATAACTCTTAGTAAATCAAAAAACAAGCTTCTTATGCAAACGGCACTCATTCTTATCGATATTCAAAACGGTTATTTCGACGGAGGAAAGAACCTTGACAAAAAGAAACTATAATTTCAGCCAATTTTCTATTACTTTTGAAACAAAGATAACTATGCGCCCAATTATTTACCTATTGATACTCAGTTTAGGATTTGTATCTTGTAATACCCCTGTGCCTGATACTATTAAAAATGAACATCAAAGCATTCCCCTCATCAAAAAATGCAAAATTTATTCAGCCGATTTTGTTGCCCTGAATCCCGATGAAAAGGGTCAATTAATTCAGGCATTTGCATTTAACCGTCAGGGATTTGTTAATGAACTGGTGCGTTATGATATAGAGGGAAAAGTGGTGGATAAGTTTGACATAAAAGGCAATAATACGTTATTCCCTATACCCAACACCTTGCAATTTATTGATACCATAGTTACCACTTTCGATATGGATAGTTTGGGAATATTACATGAAAAAGAAGTGAAACAATACAACAGCAATGGGTTGTTGGTTGAATTGAGTTACTTTGACGGGCAAAATAAAACAGTAAGAAGAAACACGTACCAATACGATTCACTGAACCTTATTACGGAAGATATTTATTGGGATATTGAACTTAACACGCCACGACAAGTTATCCGGTATGAGTATGAGTTTTTCAAGGAGTAGGTTTTTTAAGTTCAACTACGCTCTTTAACTCACATTTGGAAGCACAACCTTCGCAACCACTGGCACACGATGTTTCTTTCTTCGCAAATAGTATTGCATAGGCTTTTCGTATCGCAATAAAAAGAGCAGTTCCTATTATTAAAAAGGCAAGTGTATTATAAATGACCTGTTCCATATAACTATCAATCTATTCATTCAAAGTTCATTAAAACAACCGGGAGCCTATTTGGTTAACTAAAAAAGCTACCAACCAAGCAGCGGTTGTGGTATAACCAATCATAAAAAGAGCCCACCGCCATCGTCCCGATTCTTTTGCAATGGCACTCACCACTCCAATACAAGGAAAATAAATTAGTACAAACAATAAAAAAGCCAAAGCCGTGACCGGTGTAAATACGGGTTGTCCAAAAGCGGCTCCATGGTCATGCTTAATTTCTCTAAGACGCATTACCAATCTATTATCATCCGTACCTTTTCCATTGTCCGATTGTAACAAAACACCTATGGTACTTACAACCACTTCTTTAGCTGCAATTCCACTTAAAAGGGCAATACCCGTACGCCATTCAAATCCCAAAGGTCGTATGGCCGGTTCAATGAAATGACCAATTCTTCCCAAATAGCTATTTTCTAATTGTTCCCGCTTTTTCTCCATCTGAATCTCATTCATTTGAATGACCAGCCTATTTTTTTGAAGTTCGTCAACCGTTTGGTTTAATTCAAGGTTAATTTTAACCAAGTTCGAATCCAATTCACTACTGCTTTTTGTGTTTTGAGGAAAATAACCCAATGCCCAAATTATAATAACAGCAATCAAAATAACTCCGCCCACTTTTTGCAGGTACTGAGCTGATTTATCCCACATGTGTTTCACAATCGATTTGGTTGATGGCAACCTGTAAGGAGGTAATTCCATTACAAAAGGAGCTTCTTTTGATTTAAACAGCGTTTTATTAAAAAAATGGGCAGTAATTACAGCTAAAAGTATTCCTGTTAGATACATCCCTATCAATACCAAGGTTGGGTTATTTGGAAAAAAAGCTCCAATAAAAAGTATGTAAATAGGCAATCGGGCACTGCAACTCATAAAAGGAATAATGAGTATGGTAAGTAACCTGTCGTTGCGGTTTCGAATGGTGCGGGTAGCCATAATGGCAGGCACATTGCAACCGAAACCCATGATTAGCGGAATAAACGACCTCCCATGAAGTCCAATTTTGTGCATAATTTTATCCATCATAAAAGCAGCCCGGGCCATATAACCGGTATCTTCCATGAATGAAATAAAAAGAAATAAAATGAGGATGTTTGGCAAAAAAACAAGTACACTGCCAATTCCATTAATAATTCCATCAGTTATTAAATCGTTAAACATGCCTTGAGGTAAGCTTGCCTTAATAAACTGATTTAAGATTCCCACTCCGGCATCAATCCATGCCATGGGATAGCTCCCTAACTGGAAGGTTGCAAAAAACATGAGAAACATGAAAGTGAAAAACAGAGGCATTCCAAAAAAATGGTGAGTTAAAACCTTGTCAATGGCATTGGTATGTATCCACCTTCTTGATTTTCCGGGCTTCAAGGTCTCTTTTAAGGCTCCGCTGATAAATCCATATTTAGCATCGGTAATAACTGCCTCTCCTTTTTCGTGCAGCAATTCTTCAATTCGCGAAATTTCTTTATATGCAGTTTTTAAAACCTCTTTACTGGTTTGATGTTTTGAAACAAACCGAATGGCATGACTATCTTGCTCTAATAACTTAATGGCTAAAAAGCGTGGCGACATAGCAACCATGAAATGCTTATCCTGCTTTATCTGCTCCCGGATTATGCGGATGGATTGCTCCACCTCTTTTCCGTAATTGATATGGATATGCCGAACATTGGGATCGCGGTTTTCATAAACATCGATTATTTTGCTGAACAAATCGGGTATTCCCTTGCCTTTGGTAGCTACTGTTGGAATAATGGGAATTCCAAGCAAACGGCTCAATTTTTCAATTTCAAGCACTGCCCCGGAGTTTTCTAAATCATCGTACATGTTTAAAGCAATTACTACTTTAATATCCATGTCAATCAACTGCGAGGTAAGATATAAGTTTCGTTCTAAGTTTGAAGCGTCAATAACATTCACCACAATATCGGGATTGTTATGGAATATATGTTTCCGCACATACAATTCTTCAGGAGTATAAGCTGTAAGGGAATAGGTGCCGGGCAAGTCCACCAAATTAAAATTGTATCCATAATAGGAATAGGTATTGTGCTTGGCTTCAATTGTAACTCCACTGTAATTTCCTACGTGCTCGCGTGCCCCTGAAACAAAATTGAAAAGTGATGTTTTTCCACAATTTGGGTTTCCAACAAAAGCTACGCTAATATTTTTTCCTTCGCTGATTATCGAAATTTTGAGCCTCTCTTTGTCAATAATGCCTTCAAAAGGCTGCTCCGGCATTTCAGCAGCCTTTTCCTGAGTTATTACATCAATTAAATACGCCTCCGATGGACGAAGTGAAACGTGATAACCCATCACATTATATTCGGCAGGTCCATGAAAGGGTCTCTTTTTTACTACCTCAACCAATTGCCCTTTCACAAAACCCATTTCCATAATGCGTTTACGAAATGAACCGTACCCTTTCACATTTATGATAACTCCCTTTTCGCCACTATTTAGTTCTGCAAGGTTCATTAGTTATAATCTTTCTAAAAATAAATCGTTTAAGAATTAGGTTTGCAAAAATAGCTATTTTAATCTATTTAGAATGATTTAAAATAAGAATATTTTAGAAGTTGAGAGTATTTTAGAGTACTTAACGTATTTAGAGTAATAACCCGGATTGTTCATTAACCCGGATTATTCATGAATAATCCTGACGATTAAGCTCCTCCTCAAAATTG
>DYQV01000214.1 GCA_020719105.1 Rikenella microfusus | reverse complement strand
TTTATTTGGTATTATGCAACCCTTATTCATAAAATGGAATATTAGATCATCTAACTCCTCTGACTTTTATCAATGGTCTAATAAAGGTAATATTTCTTCGAAAGTTCTTTAAAGTTTTGGCATTCACCGTTCCAAATAGTCCTAAGTTTTTCAAAATTATAATCTTTCATCATTGAAAGTCTTATGGAATCAGTTCCACAACCCATATCGAACATCCGGTAACGCTCCTCTTTTCCTTTGAAAGGATTAAACTTCGGTTCAATTTTATGAGCTTCTTGCAAAAAAAGGAATTGAATTTCGGTAAGGTTTACCTTTTTATAATCAGTAATATGAATCTGAACCCCTTGCAGTTCTTTGCCTTGCATCTCTTTATAGTAGGGTTTGTAATAGGTAGGTCTAAATATTACACCCTCACGGTTTAAGGCATTCATGGCATTTGACAGTTGGTTGGCATCAATGTTTTCAGTAACCAAGGTTTGAAAAGGCAAGGTATAACCAATTCCAATCATCGATGGATCGAGTTCACCAATAATTCCGGTAGCTGCATAATAATAAGCGGTTTGCGAGTTGGGAATGTGAGGCGACGTTGGAACCCAATGCAAACCGGTAGCTTCAAAGTCCATTTCCCTTGAATACCCTTGCATGGGAATTATCTGCAATTGGCATTTCTTTCCATTAGCCAGCAACCCTTCAAAATTCAGCAATCGGGCCAATTCACCACAAGTAAGTCCATATACATAAGGAATTTTAAATTGACTTACAAAAGAAAAAAATCCTTCATGCACCAAGGGACCTTCAACTTTTTCGCCACCCAATGGATTGGGACGGTCAAGTATAATAACCTCTTTGTTATAATCGGCGGCGGCTTCCATTACCAATCCCATGGTACTGATATAAGTATAGGAACGAACACCAATATCCTGAATGTCATAAATCATAACATCCACCAGATCCATGGCTTCTTTGTTGGGTTTTTTGTCTTTTCCATATAACGAAAATACAGGCAATCCGGTTTTTTCATCGGTTTGGCTGATCACTTCGTCTCCCGCTGAAAAATTACCACGCACTCCATGTTCTGGACCAAAAAGTGCCACCAAATTTACGTTCTTACTTTCGTGCAAAATATCTAAGGTTGATTTCAGTTGTCGGTTAACACCGGTTGGATTGGTTACCAAACCCACTCTTTTTCCTTGCAACGGGGCAAAGTCAATTTGTTGTAACACTTCAATTCCTAACAAAAAAGGTGGAGAAATAACCGCAGTATCTTTCGTTTCAGAAACAAAAGGTTTATTGGTTTCTGCAACAATGGGTTCCATGGTTACTGAATTTGTTTTACATGAATATATCAATGTTAAAGACAGTAGAATTAAGACAAAAAATTTATTCATTCTTGAGTAGATTTTTATTAAAACACAAAATTAATATTTATTTTTACTGAAGATAATATGTATGACATCTTATCAATTAAAAGTTAAAATTTATGAAACCGACAGAACTCAAAGATATTTATAAAGAATTAGCAAAAAAATTTCATGCCAATTCTTTATTAACCGATGAACTTTCGAAGATTGCTTATGCAGCCGATGCCGGATGCTATCAAAAAATTCCACAACTCATCATCAAATCAAAAAATGAAGCGGAGGTATGTTTTGTCCTAAGTCTTTTGAATCAACATCATATCCCGGTTACATTCCGCGCCGCCGGAACCAGCCTTTCCGGACAATCCATTTCCGATTCCGTTTTGCTGCAAGCCCGTGGTGACCATTGGAGTGAAGTTACCATATTAGATAATGGGTTGAGGGTAAAGACACAAATTGGCATTACAGGAACCCGGTTAAACCAACTTTTAAAACCCTACCAGCGCAAGTTTGGCCCCGATCCGGCATCAATAAATTCAGCACTGATTGGTGGAATAATTGCCAACAACGCCAGCGGAATGAGTTGTGGAACACATGCCAACTCATACACCACCATTGAATCGGCCCGGATTGTACTTGCCGATGGCACATTACTTGACACTTCCAATGAAACAAGTCGTAATTCATTTAGAACCAGCCATTTTGGTTTACTTAATGCAATTGCTGAAATCCGCAATCAAATTCTTGAAAATCCGATGTTAGTTTCAACTATCAGCGAGAAGTATAAAATTAAAAACACCACCGGTTATGGCTTGAACGCCTTCATCGATTTTGATGACCCAATAGATATCATTTTGCATCTATTTGTAGGTTCTGAGGGCACCTTAGGATTTGTTTCTGAAGCTACTTTTAAAACAATACAGGTATTGCCTTTCAGGGCTTCATCCATGATTTATTTCCATTGCCTAAAAGATGCATGCAATGCGGTTCCCCAACTTAAATTAGCAAAAGTTTCTGCCATTGAGTTGTTAGACCGGGAGGCGCTCCGTTCGGTTGAATCCAATGCAGGAATCCCGGACTTTATTAAATTGTTTGATAAAGAGGTTACCGCCTTGCTTATTGATTTAGAGGCAGCTACACAGAACGAATTGGAAACATTAATGGAGAGTGCACAACAGTCCCTATCCTCCTTTTCCCTGCTGCGTGATTTTGAAGTTACCCGCGACACAAAACAAATCAATGAATTCTGGAAAATCCGCAAAGGGGTTTTTCCTTCGGTAGGAGGCACCAGAAAACCAGGAACTACCGTCATTATTGAAGATATTGCCGTTAAAATGGAATATCTTACTGAGGCCGTACTCGACTTGCGAAGCCTGCTCAACCGACTGGGTTATGACAATGCCGTTATTTACGGACATGCCTTAGATGGAAATCTTCATTTTATTTTTTCACCCGATTTTAGCGACCCCCAAGAGCTAAATAAATATGAGACTTTGATTGAGGAACTTACCCGATTAATAGTGGACAAATATCATGGTTCGCTAAAAGCTGAACATGGAACCGGGATAAACATGGCTCCTTTTGTAAACTATGAATGGGGGGATGAATTGTATGAGGTAATGAAGAAAATAAAACAGGCATTCGATCCCAATGGAATACTAAACCCGGGAGTAATAATCAATGAAGACCCAAAGGCACACCTAAAAAACCTAAAAACCATGCCTTTGGTGGATGAATCGGTGGACCAATGCATTGAGTGCGGATTCTGTGAAATCAATTGCCTTTCTACAGGATATACCTTGTCGGCAAGGCAGCGGATCGTGGCTCATCGGGAATTGGCTCGTTTAGCTAAAAAAAAGGGAAATGAAGTTCAAAGAAAAGTGATTGAAAAAAGCTTCCAATTCATGGGCAACGACTCGTGTGCAGGCGATGGACTTTGCTCCACATCCTGTCCACTCTCCATTGATACCGGGGTATTTATTAAAAAGCTACGAAACCAACACTTTGCAGATAATAAATCGGCTCAAAAATGGGCATTACGCATTGCCGACAACTTTGATACCACCCAAAAATTAGTACGATCGGGACTTGGTTTTGTATCATTTGCCCAAACCGTTTTGGGTGACAAATTATTGGGCGGAATAGCTTCCGGATTAAGAGCAGCATCGTTACAGACAATTCCTGAATGGAATACCTACATGCCACAACCCGTAAAGCTTAAAAAAATAAAACTTACCAAAATAAATTCGGATGCGCCCAAAGTGGTTTATTTCCCAAGTTGCATCAACCAAACCATGGGACCAGCCCAAGGCGATTTGAGTCAAATGCCCTTGATGCAAGTAACCATTGAAGTGCTAGAAAAAGCGGGTTATCAGGTAATTTTTCCAGAACAAATGAACCAACTTTGCTGTGGCACTCCCTGGGAAAGTAAAGGATTTATGGATGTTGCCGATATGAAATCTTCAGAATTAGAAGCTGCACTACTTATTGCCAGTAATCAAGGCGAATATCCCATTTTTTGCGATACGAGTCCCTGCATTTATCGAATGAAGAAGGTAATGGATAAAAAGTTGAAACTTTTTGAACCCGTGGAATTTGCTCATGACTTTTTGATGGATAAGTTGGTAATTAAAAAAACGGATAGGAAATTGGCCTTTCACATTACCTGCAGCAGCACTAAAATGGATTTAACCGAAAAGTTTATAAAAGTTGCCCAGGCATGCACCAGTCAAGCACAATTTCCTGAAGAGGTTGGTTGCTGCGGATTTGCCGGTGATAAAGGATTTTCACAACCTGCACTCAATAACTGGGCGTTGCGAAAATTGAAACCTCAGGTTCAAGGATGTCAATCGGGATATTCCAACAGCCGGACCTGTGAGATAGGTTTATCAAAGAACAGCGGGATTGATTACAAATCGGTAATGTATTTATTGCATGAATGCATGACCTAAAATTCTAAATTGAACGGGTTATACTAAATGCTAAAAAGTCATTACGAATCAATTATTATGTGAGACTTTCCAAATAGTGTAATATAATTGCTGTAAATGGATTCTTTCAATTCTACCAAGCTAATACCACGCAATTCAGATGCTTTTTCATAAATGGTTTCAATTTTTTCGTCAGAATCATCGGTTTCCAGGAATATCTTTTCAATAGGAAAAGAAGCAAAAACATCTTGAACCTTTGGATTAAGTAGCAATGCCTTCCCAAAAGATAGGTAATTTCCATCGAGCCTGATTTGCTGTGCCGTATGCAAATTTCCGGTAAATCCGTGGTAAATCCATGGGGTTTTTGCCTTGGTTTGTTTGCGTATTTCCGATAGATCGGCCCAGGCTTTTACACAATGAATAATGATAGGTATTTTGAATTGTTCCGATATTGATACTTGCTCCATAAAAACTTGCTTTTGCAAATCAATGTTTGTTTGTATTACCCTATCGATGCCTGCTTCACCAATAGCTACAATTTTTTTTTCCTCAATCAGCTTTTCAATTTTATCAAGATCACTATCTATATCGCTGGTTTCTATATTCCAGGGATGCAAACCAAAACTGTAAGTCCAACGCAAATCCCAAATAATTCCAGTGGCTAAATCGATAAGCTCAATATTTTGGTATTCAGGTTTATGAGTGTGAATGTTTATATATGATATCATGAAACGAATTTACTCAATAAAAACCACCATTTTGTCAGCAATTCAGCTTAAAA
>DYQV01000745.1 GCA_020719105.1 Rikenella microfusus | reverse complement strand
CGTTACCAACAAGGCAAAAAAATGACTACGAGACTGATAATGAAATGAATATTGACTATGACGAATAAATTAAAAAACATAGATTTATCCATACCCAGACGCAGATATTATAGTGATGAATGTAACTTGACTATTTGTCCAGAATGTGGCTCTGATTTAATTAAAGAAAGCTGTACAATATTATTGTGCGCTAAATCAGACTCTGATGAAGGTGAATTCATGACGAATCTGTCAGGAAGCCATTTTTGCAATAAATGTCCTGTAGTGGTTTTTGACAATGACAAAGTCGAACAAGCAGCAAAACTTGGGATTAGGGGAGATAATAATCTTAGATACCTTATAGGTGGTATAATAGATTTAGATTCAATACCTGAGAATAAAAAGCACCTTGAAATAGGATGTGATGAGAATCCTGTACCATTAGTTCGTTTTTTACCAGACTTAAATAATCAGACTGTGATTGTTGATAAGAAACCCGGAAGAAATGAACTTTGTGTTTGTGGGAGTGGAAAGAAATATAAAAAATGCTGTGGAAAATGACAAAATGGATAAAAAGAAAAGACTTTGAAAAAACATTTTTGCCATTAACCAGCAAAGGAAAGCAGATTTGGGTCATTAGTAAAGTAAAACAATTGCCTTATGAAATAATAGAAATGTCCCTTCGCGTAGCTGATTTGGAATTTATCAAATATGTTAGGATTTGCGATGAAACCATATCAGCTTCGAGCGAAAACTATCCAAATAGACCCAAAGTGCCTATAACAAACATGAATCATGAAACAGCGATAGGAGTTCAAATATTGTATAGTTTATCTCATAAGTACATTAACTTTTTTGATATTAATTCACCAATTAAGGGAAACGGGAGTAAAATGGTTGATGCAATCTTGAAAGATTTTCCGAAAGACTGGCAGCTGACTGTCGTAATGGATTGGAGTAATGGATTTTGGGATAAGATGAAAGAAAAATATAATGAATTAAATTGGATATAAAGAATAATGCCCAGTTGGTAACACGCGGTATAAAAAATTGCCGGTTCAGTAGGTTATTCAAGGGTTGTATTCCGCTTCAACTTTTGTGTAACTTGACAGGAAATCGCCCGCAATCGGCAACTTTTC
>DYQV01000213.1 GCA_020719105.1 Rikenella microfusus | reverse complement strand
TTGGCGGTGTCGAGAAAAAATTTCATAGTCCAAAGTTTTTAGTTCTGTGTGCAAATTTACAACTATTTGGTACTAAGTGGTGGTTCATTTGACAAAACCCTCTAAATTGTTTAGTGCTTTACAGTATGTTCATTTCAAATTAGATATTGATAGTTGCAAATCAAAGTTCAAAAACTATTTTGCATAAAAAGTAAGGATCTCAAAATCATATTTGTTTTTGAGATCCCTTCCTTATTTAATATATCATTGATTATTTCAAACCAAGCTTCTGTTTTATTGGAACAGGTATAGCATCCTTATGCACTTGAATGGCAATGGTTTTTAGCCGGATGTAAGCTTCGCTCATATACAAATAGCCGCCAAAATCATTGCTGTCATCGGCCCAGGAGTTTTTAGTGCGGAAATAGTTGGTTCCCCGTTGGTCGGCAGCGGTACCTACCAAATGCATCAAATGGTCGTCGGTAGTTTGGAACTTATCGAATGTTTTTTGGCGCATTTCCTGGGTTATGGTTTTTTCATTTCGAGGTTTGGTAAAGTCAAAAAGCATATCCGATTTTTCTTCTTCCGAAAGGGCTTCCCATTTTAACCGTTCGTTTTCTTCCATATTTTTTGGGTCACTTTCCGGAATAATAGCCACTCCATGATTATGTGAGAATCCCGGTTCACTTACATCGCCGTCCCAATTCACCGAATAGCCATGTTCAAATGCGTAGTTCATTATTTGTATTAATTCATCCATAGGAATGTTGTAGTATTTCCCATGCGACCAGTTATCAGGAATTTCCAAATCAACTAACGTATCGAACGGATAGCATTGGTAAGATGTAAATTCAAAATAATCCAATGGATTAATGCTTAAACTGGTGGCAAATGACTTTGGAGTAAACGTATTTCCTTGATAGGTGAAGCTTTCAGGCATTTTTCCTAAATAGATATCCAAGGTAGCATCCAAAACATCTAAACTTTTATTGCTAAACCCGTTCTTTGTTTCAAGGCTTTTATCTAAAATACCTTTCATTACAGCTCCCAACTCACCATGCCGGTGGTAAGTTAATCCATAATTAATCCCTGTATAGGCCTCTTCAGGAATCAATCCATATTGACCAATAAGGTTCATCACATCGTGGGCCTGACCGCCTTCGCTAAAGTTAGCCATGCCTTGGTATCGGATGTATTTGATGGCTTTTTGGGAATAGGCATGATGTACAAAAAACATTTCCGAAAGGTCGTGCGAACCTTTACCCAAGCGGATTATTTCCGATTCAATAAACGAAATGGTGGCAAAGCTCCAACAGGTTCCAGTGCTGGCTTGATCTTTTACAGGAGTGCAAGGAATTTCAATTTTTGGGGTAAATACATACCCTTCCTCTTTGTTTTTATCCTTTTTATCTTTGGCACTTAGTATCGAAGCACTTGTTAAAAGAGCAATGGTAAGTGACCATGCCAAAAAACGGGTAAATTTTTTCATAACCTGGTTTTTATGTTTAGATATTAATTGCTAAAACTGTTGCATCATCAATTTGTTCAAAATTACCTCGCCAGTTTTGAAATGTTTGAAAAAACACTTCCTTTTGTAAAGGTAATGCTTTAGAGTAATTATTTTTGCATAGATCAACAAATCGGTTCATTCCAAATTTTTCATTGGCTCCGTTGTATTGGTCGGTAAACCCATCGGTGAAAAGATAGAACGTTTGGTTTGGTAGTAGCGTAAAGGTTTCAGAGTTAAATGGTTTCATTTTTGGACTGAAT
Organism: Rikenella microfusus; assembly: GCA_020719105.1. GTDB lineage: Bacteria > Bacteroidota > Bacteroidia > Bacteroidales > SZUA-534 > GWE2-40-63. Next base: position 3,367 of record DYQV01000213.1, on the reverse strand, counting down.
CCAACAGGCATTCGGTCTCCCTTTACAATTACCGGCGATTGATTGGAAATAATTACTATTTTTCCTCTTGCCCCGGAATACTCAAAAGTTTTATTTTGCTCATCAATAACAAGCAATGAAATATCAATGCCATCGTTATTTTCCATTAAATCGCTTGTTTGTTGAAGAGAATCAATTACTTGGCTTCTCAAAGCATCAAGTACCAAATTGGTTTTATATATATTTTGTACGGTAGCAATCTCTTTCAGGAATGCTAATCCCAGCATGCTTAAAAATCCACCCGGAACGCCATGTCCAGTGCAGTCGCCAACTGCTACTATTATTTTATGATTGGCTTGGTGCACCCAGTAAAAATCGCCACCCACAATAAATTTTGGCATATAGAGTACAAAATGATTTGGCAATATGCTATTCATGCGCTGTTTTGATGGAAGCACAGCTCGTTGAATGTATTGTGCGTAATTCACGCTATCCTGAAAAGTTTTATTGGCTTGTACAATTTTATTATTTTGTTGCAACAAGGTTTCGTTTTGCATTACAATTTGCTGTTGTGTAGTTCTCAGTTCTTCGTTGAGTTGAGCCAAATCCTCATTCTTAATTAATATATCATGCTGTTGCTTTGCTAATTTGTTATTTAAGGCTTTGCGGTGTACCAAATTTCTGATAAGCATGACTACTAAAACAGAGAGTAGCAGAACCAATCCTAAATACAGATTCCGTAATCTTTTTTGCCAGACAATTTCATTTTCCTTGTTTTTAAACTCCAAATCTCGTTTAGCAAGCTGTACTTGCTGCATTTCAATGGCTTGTTGCTTGCGTTCCAGTTGGTACTTCGATTCCAATTCCATAATGGTTTCTGATTTTTTCTGGCTAAAAAGAGAATCATTTAACTCAATGACTTGTTTTGTTAAGCGTAGTGCTTCCTTGTAATTCCCGTTATATTCGCTAGCAATGGCCATTTGCTTCTTGGCAACCATCATTTCGTTGAGGCCATTATACATTTCAGCAACCTTAAGCGCTTTTTGAGCATAATTGTAGGCTTCGGAATATTTTTTTAGTTGGATGTTTAGTTCAGCTAAGTTATTTAAAGCTACGGCCTGTCCATACTTATTCTTGATTTGAACATAGCTTGCTACGGCTTTTTGTAAGCAAAAGCCAGCAGAGCCATACTCGTGTGTATCTAAATAAATGACTCCTAAATTCTGCATACAATCAGCAATTCCCGAGGCATCGCCCAATTCTGTTTTTTGTTTTAATGCAAATTGAAAATATTTTTTAGCCTTGTCAAGCTCTTTATTTATATGATGGATGCGGGCTATGTAATAATAGGTATCGGCAATGCCAAATTTGTCGTTAATTTCAGTAAAAAGCTCCAATGCTTCTGTATGATACTGCATAGCCAGCAATAAATTACTTTGTTCAAAATGTATTAGTGCCGCATTGTTGTATATTTTTGCTTTTCCGGCTCTGTCGCCCAAAGCATCGTACCAGCGCATAGCCTGCATAAAGTTTTCGAGGGCTAAGGTATATTGTCCTTGACGATTGTAAATATTACCCATGTTATTTAGAATACTGGCCAATTGTCGCGATGATACGGTGGTATCAATGAGTTGTTTTGCTTTTAGGTAATATGATGCCGCTATCTCAAAATTATTTTGGTATAAATATACATTTCCAATATTGGTCAGGGAGGTTACTATGCCGGCCGAATCGTTTATTTGGGTGCGCATTCGCAGCGATTCGGAATAATAATATAGAGCAGAATCATACTGTGATTTTTTGAAGTAAACAATGCCTAGATTGACCATCGATTTTGATAACTCGAATGGTTGATTTAATTTTGTTCTTATGCCAATGGCCTTCTGGTAATAATACATGGCAGAATCGAACGATCCAAGAATCAAAAAAATATTTCCTTTTCCATGGTATATTCGGCTCTGCCCAAATAAATAGTCAGGTTTTGAGACATATTTTAAGGCTGTGTCCTGATAACTCAATGCCTGGTCACAATTGGCTCCATATCGGTAACACTCACCCAAAATATAATAGGCATAACCTAAAAGGGAATCTGGGTAATTCGTTCCCTCTTTAAGTTCTTCTAAAAGTTTAATGGAGATAGTTAAAGCAGAATCTTTATTGATAGAGGCAAGGTTTTCGGCATTTACGAGTTGGTTATAGATTTGTTGTAATTTGTTTGCAGAGTAAGCCTGTAAAGGAATAATCAGCAATGTAATTAATACTAATTTCAATAATAACTGATAAAAAATACTACCATGGGTATTGTTGAAAAATTTTGACATAGTTACTATTTGTGGAAAATTGTCTTTTTTTTTGATGCACACTCTTGGTATAAATACTTTTTGTTGTTTCTTTTCAGAAAGGCAAAGACGATTTTAATGAAAATAAGGAAACAGGGTTACTATAAAAATGAAATCATCCGTTCAAATTTATCAAATTTAATGTTTCACCGGTTATTTAATGAAAACTATTTTATTTTTAGATGGACAGGATTTTTTATAAAACCGGTTTTTAATTGTGTGGTTTGCAAAAATTGACACTTTAATGATAGCTTTGTTGCTACAACTATAAAATTTCATTTTATGATTTGGTATGCTATTGAAAATGAAGGGCATGGTTCTATAATTACAGCTTTTGCTACTACAAAAACCGATTTGCCATTGCCCCTTCAACGTGCTTTTAATGAACAAACAGAACCCGGATTGAAGGCGGTTCTTTGGAATAACATTTATGATACTTTAGCTTCCCAATTGAATATTAATACGGAACAACTGGTTTTTGCCAAACAAACCCATTCCGCCAACATTCAAATTGTAATGGAAAAAAATCGGAAAGCTCCTTATGCCGATACCGATGGACTGATTACCAATGTAAGAGGTATTTGTTTATGCATACAAACCGCCGATTGCACTCCAATTTTACTGGTGGATCCGATACATGAAGTTGTAGCCGCTATTCATGCCGGATGGCGAGGTACGGCTCAAAATATTACGGGTAACGCAATCTCTTTAATGAGCCAAAATTTCAATACCGATCCGGGACAAGTAATTGCATATATCGGTCCTTGTATTTCACAGGAAATATATGAAGTGGGTTACGATGTGCATGAGGCTTTTTGTGCAATTGGATTGAGTTCGGAAAGTATATTCAAGAAAGGTAAAATACCCGGAAAATATTATTGTAATTTGAATGGGGCCAATACGGAACTTTTAGTCAGACATGGTGTGTTAGTAGGCAATATTAAAACCGATAACCATTGCACGTATCAGCAAAAGGAATTGTATTATTCGGCCCGGCGCGATGGCGGTAAAACCGGACGGATAATTACTGGGATAATGATTAATTAGAA
>DYQV01000212.1 GCA_020719105.1 Rikenella microfusus | reverse complement strand
ATTAAAAATCAGTTCAATTAACCCGCTTTATTCATACCTGAGCATTGCGAAAGGTATGAATGTGCGATGGGTATTGGGTTGCAAAGCGGAAAACCCCGATTTAACTATTACCAAAATTGGGAGTTTTTATTTTCCCAATTTTGTGGAATAGCTTAATCGTCAGGATTATTCATGAATAATCCGGGTTAATGGACTAATTATTAAGGTAAAACCGTAAATTGCGCCGATTTTAAAACCACAGATATGGAAAAAGTCCGGGCAAAAAAACACTTAGGTCAGCATTTTCTTAAAGATCAAAATATTGCCCGTAAAATATCAGAGAGTTTTTCGCCAATGGCCCCAAAACTGATACTTGAAATTGGTCCAGGAATGGGTATTTTGACTCAATATTTGCTTGAAAATCAAACAAATAATTTGTGGGTAGTTGAAATTGACAGAGAATCAGTTGCTTATTTGGAAAAGAACTTTCCACAATTGGAAGCCAAAATAATTCAGGGCGATTTTTTAAAGTTACCGCTCGATAACCTATTTCAGGAGCCAATAGCCATTATTGGCAATTTTCCTTTTAACATTTCGAGCCAGATTCTCTTCAAGATACTTGAACACCGCGATTTAGTTCCTGAAATGGTTGGAATGTTTCAAAAAGAAGTAGCTGAGCGCATTGCTGCAAAACCAGGTTCAAAAACTTATGGTATAACCAGTGTTTTGCTCCAGACTTTTTATACCATTGAATACCTTTTTACAGTAAATGAGCAGGTGTTCGACCCACCTCCTAAAGTTAAATCAGGCGTAATTCGCATAGTTCGGAACCCAGTGAGTCAATTGCCATGCGATGAAAAATTATATTTTAGAGTAATTAAAACCGGGTTTAATCAACGGAGGAAAACTTTATCGAATAGCTTAAAAAGTATTTTACTAAATTTGAAGCCCGATCAGGAAATATTTCGTAAACGCCCTGAGCAATTGGGTGTACATGAATTTATTGAACTTACATTATTAATAGAAAAACTACTTAAAGAAGCTAAATAAAATCGAAATATGCATTTTGAATTAACCAGAGAATACATTGAAAACCTGGTTGCTGGCATTCAGCAACAAGACATTGAACGGGTGCAAAATCTTACCAACGATTTGCATCCAGTAGATATTGCTGAAATTTTCGATGAGGTGGATGCCGAAGATGCCCGTTTTATTTATTTGCATCTGAACAAAGATCTGGCAGCAGATGTGCTGGTAGAAATGGAAGAAGATGTGCGGGAAGAATTTCTGCAGCATCTATCAAGTGAGGAAATTGCTTCGGTGTTCATTGATAACATGGACTCTGATGATGCAGCGGACATTATTGGTGAATTACCTGAAAAAAAGCAGGATGAAGTTCTTTCACATATTAGTGATGTTGAACAAGCCGGCGATATTGTTGATTTGCTGAATTATGATGAGGATACGGCAGGTGGATTAATGGCCACTGAATTGGTTTCAGTAAATGAAAATTGGGCGGTTAGTTCCTGTATTGATGCCATACGAAAACAAGCAGAAGAAGTTGATGAAATTTATTTTGTTTATGTTGTTGACGATTCTAATGTTCTTAAAGGAACGCTCCCACTTAAAAAGCTAATACTTGCTCCCGAAAAATCGTTAATTAAAAATATTTGTAATGACGATATCATTTCAGTAAAAACAGAAACTGAAGCCGAGAAAGTGGCAAGCATAATGGAAAAATACAATTTGGTGGCAATTCCTGTGGTTGATAGTATTGGTAGGCTTAAAGGAAGAATTACCATTGATGACATTGTGGATGTAATAAAGGAAGGTGCAGAGAAAGATTACCAAATGATTTCGGGTATTAGCGGCGATGTTGAGGCATCGGATTCAATTTTTAAGCTTACCCGGGCTCGCATTCCGTGGCTTTTTATTGGTATGGTGGGTGGGGTTTTAGGTTCTTTAATTATTGGAGGTTTTGCCGATGAAATAAAAATATATCCCGAAATGGCCATTTTTATTACTTTAATTACGGCCATGGGTGGTAATGCAGGCATTCAGTCCTCTTCAATTATTGTGCAAGGTTTGGCTAATAAATCGTTAGGTCTGGATTCTACGGGTCGCAAATTAATTAAGGAAGTTACCATAGCTCTGCTAAATGGTTTAATTTTAAGCTCTCTTTTGTTGATATACAATATAGCCATTCACCATTCACTTTCGCTAACTCTTTCAGTTAGTGTGGCTTTGGTGGTTGAAATTATTTTTGCTTCGCTATTTGGTACTTTTATTCCGCTTTTCCTACACCGAATAAAAATTGATCCGGCAGTTGCAACCGGTCCTTTTATTACTACAATTAATGACGTGATAGGTTTGTTTATTTATTTTTATATTGGCCGGTTCTTTTATTTGTTTCTGATGTAGTTGAATTTAAAATGTATAGTATGATAAAAACATTAATCACATTTGGAATAGTACTATTCCTTACCGTTCCCATATATGCCTCTACTGGCATTTTTGAAGGTACAAGTTCTATTGCACTTTTAGTTGCATTGGCTGCATTAGCCCTCTCAATTGTGAATACCTTTCGGATAAAAAGAGTCCATCGTATTCATGAAGTAGATTTCATGAATCAAAAGGAAGATTTTACCTTGACTTTGGAACGGTTTAAATCATCACTCAACCAAAATGGCAGAAATCCCCGAAAGGAATTTCCTAAACATACCAATGCTCAAAAAAACGTGCCTAACAAACCATTTGTCAAACCAGCCAATACCGCTGCTTCTGCTGTTGCTGCAATTGACCCGGTGACTGAAGTTAAGCCAGTGGTTGCCCCAACCGCAAAACCTAAAAAGAAATATTACCATCGAAGAAAACCAGGATCATCGGGTGAAAGAAGTTCATCGCCAAAAGAGTAATTGGTCTTCGGTAAGTAACTATGATTGAGGATTTTTTCTCAATATCAATGCGGAAAACAAACCCTAATTGAACTTAATAGCATTTGCCGGACTAATACGCGTTATTAATAAAGAAGGTAATATCATCATGCCTACGGTAAGTAGCAGCGTTCCCATATTTAGATAAATTAGGGGTAAAATCTGTAAATTGATGGGAACTTTGGCGATGTAATAAACCGAAGCATCCAAAGGTATAATTCCGAAATAATATTGTACCAGACATAGAGAGATGCCTATAATATTTCCCCAAAACAGGCCTTTTGAGATTAAAAAACCCGATTGATAAAGGAATATTTTACGTATTTCCCAGTTATTATAGCCAATTGCTTTTAATAATCCTATCATATTTGTACGCTCAAGAATTAAGATAAGCAATCCCGATATCATATTAAATCCGGCAACAACAAGCATAAGCGCCAATATAATCCAAACATTAATATCTTGCAGGTTGAGCCAATCAAATATTTGAGGATATCGCTGCTTAATGTTACTAATTTTTAGTTTTGAACCATCTTCGGAAAACTGATAACCAGCCACATCAAATACACTATCGGTTAATGCATCCAGTTTATCGTAATTATTAATCAATATTTCGTAACCACTAATTTGTTCTTCATTCCAATTATTCAATTTCTGAAGATGCCGTAAATCAACCAAAGCAAACGATTTGTCGAAATCCTCAATACTGGTCTTATAAATACCACAAACCGAAAAAGGCCTCATTCTTGGAGGATCCTGTACAAAATAAACGGTCAAATTATCCCCTATTTTTAGTTGCAATAAATTCGAAATGTACTCTGAAATTAAAATCTGGTCCGATTTAATAGTATCGTTAAACAAAGGAACATTCCCTTGTGTAAGGCAACTTTGCAAAAAAGTCCAGTCATAACTATTATCAACGCCTTTAAGAATTATGGCTTGAATATTTTGGTTTGTTTTAATGATACCCGATTTGGTGATAAAAATTTGAGAATGTTTTACCCCGCCAATTTGGTTTATCAATTCCTGCGAAATCTGGCCTTTATAAATAGGTGTGGTTTCAAAGGAATTATTTGAGTCGTAATTAGTAATTTGAATGTGTGAACCAAAGCCAATGACTTTATTTTTAACCTCATTTTTAAATCCGGTAACAATGGCAACGCTCAAAATCATTACCGCTAAGCCAAGTGCAATACCAAAAACGGCAATCTTGACTATGGGTCCTGAAATTTGTCGCTTATTATCCCCTGATTGGGTTATTTTACGGGCAATAAAGAGTTCTGCATTCAATGTTTTGGGATTTAACTTGGTAGCAAAAATAGTAAATTCACCCATAGTATCAACAGTAAATTAGCAGGGAAACCGTATTTAGAAATGTAAAAACAAAAACAGTCAACGAATTCATTCATTAGATTAAATATTTTATCTTGTGAACCTTAATAAACAGGATTAGATGCACAACGACGGATACAGGGAAAAGGGACTTAGGCAGCAATTGGTAAATGAACTTACCCAAAAAGGAATAAAAGATAAGAGGGTAATTGATGCCATTGGAAAAATTCCACGGCATCAGTTTATGGATAGTGCCTTTGTAAATTTTGCTTATGTTGATAAAGCATTTCCCATTGGAAGCGGACAAACCATCTCGCAGCCTTTTACGGTTGCAATACAAACAGAATTGCTTGAGTTAACAAAAGGAGATAAAGTACTTGAAATTGGCACCGGTTCCGGATATCAAACGGCCGTGTTGATTGAACTCGGAGCCAAAGTTTATACCATTGAGCGGCAGCGGGAATTATTTCTGAAAACACAGCAGTTTCTGCCCAAATTAGGTTACAATCCCCAATTTTTTTATGGTGACGGTTATTTGGGAAAACCTACCTATGGCCCTTACGATAAGATATTGATAACCGCAGGTGCTCCTGATATTCCAAAACTGCTTATTGAACAACTTAAACCCGGCGGTTTTATGGTTGTACCTATTGGTGAAAAAACACAAAGCATGATGCGCTATATTAAAACTAATTCTGGTGAATTGTTAGAAGAAAACCATGGTACTTTTTCTTTTGTTCCTTTGCTGAAAGGGATAGCCAACGATAAATAAAATCCTAATATTTATCTGAGAATTAAGTATGAATCCACTCCGAAAAGCTAAAAACCCCAAATTAGTCATCCGATGAATTTCTAATTAGCAGATTACCAGTTAAA
>DYQV01000211.1 GCA_020719105.1 Rikenella microfusus | reverse complement strand
CCCATCGCACATTCACACCTTTCGCTGTGCTCAGGTATGAATAAAGCGGGTTAGCACAATGATGGGCTTTATTCGGGACACTGAGTAGTTACCTTATTTTAAATAAGTCTTGCCGTGACTTGCCGTTAAAAGGTATAAAAAAAGGGGGATAGCACTCCCCCTTTTTATAGCGATTAAAATATACTGGCAGCTTATCCACATTTTGAGTAACCACAACTCTTGCAGGTAAGACAACCATCTTGATAGACAATGGTATTTTCTTCTTTACATTCTGGGCAAACCGTACCTTCCTTGGCTTTGGTTCCATCCTCAATATATTTTTTCATAGTGCGTGCCACTCCGTTTTTCCAAGTATTGATGGTTTCAGAATCAAGCACCAGTGAATCAACCAGACTTATTACCTGAGGAATTGGCATTCCATAACGCAGCACTCCTGAAATTAATTTGGCGTAGTTCCAGAATTCCGGATCAAATTTATGGGACAGACCTTCAACAGTTGTTTTATAGCCGTATTTGTTCACATACTGAAAATCATACCGGGTATTGCCTTCCTCGTCTTTATTCTTGATAATTTTTCCTTGTTCCACTGTTTTTGGGATAGGCAAAACGTCATCTTCGGCCAGTCCGGTGAATATTTCGTAAGGTTTGTTCTCCATTAAGCCTACAAAAGCAATCCATTTTTCGTTGTTGTTGTTGAAACGCAAAATATCAGCTTCCAAAATTCGTGGACGTTTCAATTCGCGCAATGATATAGCTTCTTCTTCTTCTTCTTTTTCTTCTTTCTTATCTTCTTTTTTGTTTGATACCAATACCCCGGAGCGGGAACCTTCGCGGTAAACAGTTACTCCTTTGCAACCACTTTTCCAGGCTTCAACATACAACTCACCTACTAAGTCCTCAGTGGCATCGTTAGGTAGGTTTATGGTTACGCTAATGGAATGGTCCACCCATTTTTGGATGCCTCCTTGCATTTTAACTTTCTGATGCCAATCCACATCGTTTGAGGTAGCTTTAAAATAAGGCGATTTTTCAACCAAAGCCTGAACTTTTTCTTCACTCATGTGACGGATGTCTTCGTCGTAGTGTCCATTTACCTTCATCCAGGTAATGAAATGGTGGTGGAACACATTGTATTCTTCCCAGCTATCGCCAATTTCATCCATAAAGGTAATGTTCACATTTTGATCGTTTGGATTGACCTTGCGACGGCGTTTGTAAACAGGCATAAATACCGGCTCAATACCCGAGGTTGTTTGGCTCATTAAGCTGGTGGTGCCAGTTGGTGCAATGGTAAGCAATGCAATGTTGCGACGACCGTAGCGCATCATGTCGTTATACAAGGCTTCATCGGATGCTTTTATCCTATGAATCATGGGATTGTTTTTCTCCCTTTCAGCTTCAAAAATGGTAAACGACCCGCGTTCTTTGGCCATTTCGGTTGATGAACGATAAGCTGCCAGTGCTAATGATTTCTGAACTTCAATGGCAAACTCGTTTGCGGCGGGTGTACCATAACGCAATCCCAATGCAGCTATCATATCGCCTTGAGCAGTAATGCCCACTCCGGTACGGCGACCTTCTTTAGCCTTTTGTTTAATATTTTCCCAAAGTTTGGTTTCAATGCGTTTTACTTCATGCTCTTCGGGGTCCGCAGTAATTTTATTAATTATTGCGTCAATTTTTTCTAATTCTAAATCAATAATATCATCCATAATACGCTGAGCATAGCCAACGTGTATTTTGAATTTTTCAAAATTAAACGAAGCTTCCGAGGTAAAAGGATGCTCTACATAGCTATATAAATTCACTGCCAATAAACGACAACTGTCGTACGGACACAAAGGAATTTCACCACACGGATTTGTTGATACTGTTTTATAACCCAAATCGGCATAACAATCGGGAATGCTTTCGCGGATAATGGTATCCCAAAAAAGGATTCCGGGTTCAGCTGATTTCCATGCGTTATGAACAATTTTTTCCCAGAGCATGTGTGCATCAATCTCTTTTACAACGGTAGGGTTTTTTGAATCAACCGGATATTGGGTATGATAAGGAATTCCATTAACAATGGAATGCATGAATTCATCGTCAATTTTAACCGAAACATTGGCACCGGTAACTTTGCCTGACTCCAATTTTGCATCAATAAACGATTCAGCATCGGGGTGTTTAATTGATACAGAAAGCATTAAAGCTCCCCGGCGGCCATCTTGTGCTACTTCGCGGGTTGAGTTTGAATACCTTTCCATGAAAGGTACCAAACCGGTGCTGGTTAAGGCTGAATTTTTCACCGGGCTGCCTTTTGGACGGATGTGTGAAAGATCGTGTCCCACGCCGCCTCTCCGTTTCATTAATTGCACCTGTTCCTGGTCAATCATCATAATCCCTCCGTACGAATCAGCTGCATTGGTTCGTCCCACAACAAAGCAGTTCGATAGCGAAGCAATCTGATAATCATTACCAATGCCGGTCATGGGTCCACCCTGGGGAATGATGTATTTAAAATCCTTCAGTAACTCAAACAACTCCTGTTCTGATAAAGGATTTGGGTACTTCTTTTCGATTCGGTAAATTTCGGAAGCCAACCTATGATGCATATCATCGGGTGTGCATTCATAAATATTTCCATGCGAATCTTTTAAAGCATATTTATTCACCCATACGGTGCCGGCTAAATCGTCACCTTTAAAATATTCCAGCGATGCTTTTACTGCTTCTTCGTAAGAATACGTTTTCTTTTTTTGATCTGTTTTTACAGCCATTTCTTCAATTAACATTTTTGCACAATTTACCTTGTTTACTACTAGTAGTTATAACTTGATTTGCGCTCTTCTGAGGGTGACAGAATCGCTATGCGAAAATAGCGCATAAGCGAAAAAAAGTGAAATCCACTTATTAACATTTTGATAAGAAAATATTTCAAGCTATTGGATTCGAGAAGCTTATCCCGTTGATTTCTCAATTTTGAGGCAATAAAAGACGTTAATATCTGAAATAAAAAGACCTTTTAGAACGAGGTAAATAGTGTGTTTTGAAGAATCTTATGAGTCCCACCCGTCATGCTATGAACGTATTTCAAGGCAGCTTTTCCAGCGCTAATTTGGATATCTTCGGATTGAATCAATTCATCCATTTTTTGTTTAAAATCGGAGTACGTTTTGAAGGAAAAACCGGCTTTTTGATCGATTAAGTCACAGGCTTCATGAAACCGAAGATAGTTTGGACCAAATACAACGGGAAGCCCGTAGGTGGCTGCTTCCAGCGTGTTATGGATGCCTTTGCCAAACCCTCCGCCGATGTAAGCAATTTTACCGTACTTATATAGCGACGAAAGTATTCCTATATTATCAATAACTAAGATGTTGGATTGGTTTATATCTTGAACCGTTGATTTGGAATAAAACATCAATTGTCCTTGAAACAGGTGGTTGATTTTATCGAGATGGGCTTGGTGTATTTCGTGTGGGGCAATTATCCATTTGATGGCTGGGTTCTCTTTTGAATAAAGGGCAATAAGTTCTTCGTCTTTTTCCCAGGTACTTCCGGCAACTATTACTGGATTGTTTGCTGTAAATTTTTCAATTAACGGCAATTCTTTTGATGTTTGTGCTAACGCAAAAACCCGGTCGAAGCGGGTGTCGCCGGCAACTATTACTTTGGTAATTCCTATTTTATTAAGTAACTCCGCCGATTCTTGATTTTGCACATAAATCAAGGTAAAGAATTGCAGCATCTTTCGGTACCAGCTTCCGTACCATTTAAAAAATAGTTGGTTAGGTCGGAAAATGGCGGAGAAAAGGTAGGTTGGAATTTCTTTTTTTTGAAGCTGGTTCAAATAATGAAACCAAAAATCGTACTTCACAAAAAAAGCCACTTTGGGGTTTACGGTTTGAATAAACTGTCGGGCATTTCTTGGGGTATCGGCTGGTAGATAAAATATGTAATCGGCTCCGGAATAATTCTTTCTGATTTCGTATCCCGAAGGGGAGAAAAAAGTTAACAACAGTTTATACTTTGGATGAGTCTCACGAAAGGCTTCAATAACCGGCCGGCCTTGCTCAAATTCACCCAACGAAGAAACGTGGAACCAAACAATAGGTGTTCCGGCAGGGATACTGTTTTTCAGGTTTTTGAGTAGGTTCTTTCTGCCGGCAATCCATAAATTGGCTTTTTGATTTACAACCGAAGCTATTCTAATTATAAATACATAAACAAAAATACCAAGGGTGTAAAAAAGTTGCATGAGGTACGTTTTTATCTTATGGGGAACTTAAAAAATCAATAGTAAAAGTATCCGGTTGATTGCTTTTGCCGGAAAGGTATATAGTAACCCAGCTTAAGTGCATAAATTAAATCAAGTCGGTTGTCATCAATTTTCTGCTTTGTTGCAAAATCCCAATCACGGCGGTTTTCAGTAAAAGCCTGAGTAAATTCAAACCCAATTATAAAATGATACGCCCCGTTGTTACTAAAATTTTGCCATCCAATAAATTCCCCTACCATCATTCCATTGCATAACCTATCGTATCCTTTTACATAATCACCCATTAATTGAGGTACATTGTTACCGTCGCTTTCAATATAAATTTTATGCTGCAGAAACCCCAGATTGCCACGAATTAATATTCCGCTGTTTTGATTTACTCCAAATACAGAAATTATTTTTCCCAGAGTACCAATTACTTTAAAGCCCGATTGCCGCATTGAAATAATACCGGGCTCGCCATACATGTTGGTTATTTGATTGCTGCTGTTCAAAAGTCCTTCCAAGGTGTTTTGTTTTACTTCACCTCCAAATAGCAAAGTAGCTTCAGCTCCAATCATCCAATTCAATTTGGTTTTAATACCTGCTCCACCACCTATTTCAGATCCTTCGCCAAAATCAGTTACCAAATCGCCCGACGGAATTTGCAAGGAATATGTAGCATAAACGTAAGGAAACAATTCTTTTTTTTCTTTCGATTGACCGTTTACAGTCACTGATGTTAGACTGATTAAAGATAAAATAGCAAAACAGGGACAGAATATCTTCATGAATTCACACCATTTTTAAATCACTGCAAATGTAATAATCTTTTTCAGTTCTATGAGCAGTAAGGATAAGCACACACATTTGTTTAAAAACAGTCGCATCAATCAGGGTGT
>DYQV01000744.1 GCA_020719105.1 Rikenella microfusus | reverse complement strand
CCACTTCCTGAATGCTAATCTCCTGCATGCACTTGAAATGTCCTTTGGGGCATTTTTGGTAGCCTATTTTGGAACAAGGGCGGCATCGCAACCCTTTGGTTTCAAAAATCTTGGATTGTTCACCAGCCAAGTAAGGAACCATGCCAAACTCCGGAACCGTATTTCCCCAAAGGGAAACGATGTTCTTTTTGAATGCCGCTGCAATGTGCATCATCCCTGTGTCGGGCGTTAAAACTATCGCTGATTGACGAATGAACGATGCCGACTGGTGCAAACTGATGTTCCCCACCGTGTTCAGGAAGGGAACTTTCAATTCCTTTTCAATAAGGGAAGCCTGTTCCAGCACATCTTTACCGCCCACCAGGCAAACCGGGATTCCGGCATGGTTAATAATGTTAACCATTTTGTCGGCAGGAATCTGTTTGGTGGCATGGTTAGCACCCACCACAGCTACCATATACTTCCCTTTAAAGGCGGCATGCATCTGCTCCGGAATCACCTCTTGCGAGTCCGGTATAAAATAATCGAGCCCTTTGCCATCGTTTTTAACATCGAACAGATGAACGGTTGCCATATAGCGATCCACAATGTGCACATCGGGAATTTTATTAATTTTCAAGTTAACCAGCAACCACTTTTGAAAATTCAGTTTGTTGAACGAAAAAGCAATAATCCCAGTTTTGCGCTTCACCACAGCGGTACGAAGGTTGTGATGCAAATCAATCAGGTAATCGTACTCTTCGGCCATTACCTCTTTTATGGTTTCAGCAATGGAATCTTTAAGGGTAAGAATCTTATCAATATAAGGATTTTCGGTTAAAATTCCAGCAAATTGGGGTTTGGTTAAGTAGTGCACTTCGGCCTCTGCCACCTGTTGCTTCAATCCACGGATTACGGGAGTAGTAAGTACAATATCGCCTATGGAACTAAACCGTACAATCAAATATTTTACCATTGGAGTCTGATTATCTTATTCAAATTTTGTCAAAGATAATAGAAATATAAGGAACAACATTCTACTTAGCAGTTAGTCCAAGCTAATTGTATATAAAAACAATAACCGCAAAGGTCACTAACCCGGATTATTCAAGAATAATCCTGACGATTAAGCTATTCCACAAAATTGGG
>DYQV01000011.1 GCA_020719105.1 Rikenella microfusus | reverse complement strand
CCAATTTTGAGGAATAGCTTAATCGTCAGGATTATTCATGAATAATCCGGGTTATTTCATTGTGAATTCCTGAAACACCTCTTCCAAGGTTTTCTCTTTTTTTTGCATCGATAAAACGGCAATTCCTTTTGATACGGCAAAATTAAAAACATCTTGCCGGATGTCTTTTTCTGTGGTAGCTTCAATTACCCAATGAAGTTCCTTTATCTTTTTTGCATTTAATACCCCTGTAATAGAAATCAGTTCAGTTAGGTTTGGTTCAATATTAAACTCTACCAATACAACCTGGGTATCCGCATCCAATCCATGTTGGATAGTATCGGTGAGGTCGTTGGCAACTATAACTCCGTTTTTAATAATTATAATTCGGTTACAGATAGCTTTAACTTCCTGCATAATATGGGTTGACAGTAAAATGGTTTTTTCTTTGGCAAAGGAAGTGATCAAATTCCGGATTTCCACAATCTGATTGGGATCCAAACCGGAAGTGGGTTCATCAAGTATAAGAACTTTAGGGTCATGAATAAGTGCTTGAGCCAGTCCAACCCGCTGGCGATACCCTTTCGATAAAGCTCCAATTTTCTTGTGCTGTTCAATGGAAAGTCCGGTGAGTTCAACCATTTCCTGAACCCGTTTTTTTATGTGTTTTAACTGATAAATACCACCTACATATTCCAGATATTCTTTTACATACATTTCTAAATACAGAGGGTTATTCTCTGGTAAATAACCTATCAGCTTTTTCACCTCCAATGAATGTTCCACGGTATCAAGTCCTTCAACAAACACCTCTCCTGAAGTGGGTGGAATAAAACCGGTAATAATTTTCATGAGGGTTGATTTTCCAGCACCATTCGGACCTAGAAACCCCAAAACTTCGCCTGACTGGACATCAAATGATACGTTATTCAATGCCCTTTGCTCGCCATATAGTTTAACTACCTGTTTTACTTCTATCGACATGATACATTCAGTACTTCAAAAATTGCTATTCCACCGTTACTGATTTGGCCAAATTCCTTGGCTGATCTACGTTACAGCCTCTCATTACGGCAATATAATACGACAGCAATTGAAGAGGCACTACTGAAATTAAAGGAGCCAGATATTCTGGAGTTTCCGGAACCTCAATTACATGGTTGGCCATTTTTTTAATGGTACTGTCGCCTTCGGTAACAACAGCAATAACAATTCCGTTCCGGGCTTTTACCTCTTGAATGTTTGAAACAATTTTTTCATAGGAACTGTCTTTGGTTGCGATGACAACCACCGGCATGTTTTCATCAATCAAAGCAATAGGGCCGTGCTTCATCTCAGCCGCCGGATATCCTTCAGCATGGATGTAGGAAATTTCTTTTAGTTTTAATGCACCTTCTAAAGCTACCGGGAACAGGAATCCGCGACCTAAATAAAGGGCGTTGTTCCGGTCTTTATAAAGCTTTGATATGGCTTTAATATGTTCGTTCGAACTCAGCGCTGTTTCAATTTTTTCAGGAATCAACGACAGTTCTTTAATCATGTGGTGGTATTGTTCATCGCTGATTTGAAATTTGTTGTGGGCTAATTTTAGCGCCATCATGGTAAGCACGGTAACTTGGGCCGAGAATGCTTTTGTTGATGCCACACCAATTTCCGGTCCGGCATGGGTGTAAACACCGGCATCGGTTTCACGGGGAATGCTGCTGCCAACCACATTACATATACCCAGAACCATGGCTCCAGCTTGCTTTGCTAGTTTAATAGCGGCCAAGGTATCGGCAGTTTCGCCACTTTGGCTAATGGCAATTACCACATCGTCGCTATAAATAATGGGTTTCCGGTACCTGAATTCTGAACCATACTCTACTTCAACCGGAACGCGGGCGAATTCTTCAAACAGATATTCTCCAACCAATCCGGCATGCCACGAGGTGCCACAGCCAATGATAATAATCCTCCGGGCTTTTTCAAGATCGGGCCAAACAGCATGTAACCCGCCTAAATGAATGTGCTGATGGTCAGGAGTTATTCTACCTCTAAAGGTATCGGTAATGGCTTTGGGTTGTTCGTAAATTTCTTTTAGCATAAAATGGTCGAATCCCATTTTATCAATTTCGCCAATATCGAGCGATAATTCCTGAATGTTGGGTATTAAAGCCTCGTCGTTTATGGTTTTAAGTTGTAGTTCATTTTTCCTAATTACCGCCACATCGCCATCGTTCATGTAAATCACACTTTTTGTGTATTCTACAATGGGAGTGGCATCACTGGCCAAAAAGTATTCACCTTTCCCGATACCAATTACTAAAGGACTTCCTTTGCGGGCTGCTATTAACTTATCGGGTTCGTCTTTACACATCACTACCAATCCATAAGCTCCCACAACTTTTGAAAGGGCTAAACGAACGGCTAATTCGGCCGTCATTTTATCCGACAGGTAAATATATTCTATTAAGTTAGCTAATACCTCGGTATCGGTTTCACTTTTAAATTGATACCCTTGCTTTATAAGTTTGTCTTTTAAAGGGGCATAGTTTTCAATAATTCCATTGTGGATAACTATAAATTTATCATGAAACGATGCATGAGGGTGGGCGTTCACATCGTTGGGCTCACCGTGTGTTGCCCATCGGGTATGGCCCATTCCAATATTTCCGGCAACCGATTTTAATCCAATAAATTGCTCCAAATCGGTTACTTTTCCTTTGCGTTTATATAACAGAGTTTGTCCATTGAGCAGGGCTACTCCGGCTGAATCGTATCCCCGGTATTCCAATCGTTTTAATCCTTTTATCAGAATGGGGAATGCTTCTTTATCGCCTATATATCCAACAATTCCGCACATATTAGTTTATTTTAGTATAAGTAATTTTTAAAACGGGTTTCTTAACATTCTTGGCCCCTTTTAATATCATCCGGTTCGCTGCTGTGGCTGCATTTGGCGAGGTAAACACCAAACTTAAGGTATCTTCCCGTGCCTGCAGGGTATTAAAAAGTTCCTGAGTAAGCTTAATATAATAAGCATTGGTTGCTGTATCGTATGCAGCCGTTCTATTTTGCCCTGTACTCGAATCGTAATAATCGGAAATAATATTTTTTGTAAAGTCATCACCCAACTTATATATCCCAAGGCTCATGGCCGGGAATGTTTGTTCTTCAATGGTGTCGGTAAAATCGGCATAAACCGTTAAATAAGCTTTATTTATGGCCACATATCCTGAATCGGCCCATCGTTTAAGTTCGGTAATATCAATCCGGGTATCGGAACCATAATTACTTTTAACATAACATAATTCTTGCTCAAAGGCTTCATTAGGCTCTGTTTGGTAAGGAACAACTTGAATATCCGGATTGAATGCACGCTGAAACAAATTGCATTTGGTGGTTGATGAATTAATTGAGTAGCGATAGATTGTAGTATCTTTATCGTTGTGATAATACATTTGTATAAAAGTGGAGTCGCTATAACTAAAACTGCATGTTGCACCTCCATTAGTCAATGGTTTCGCCATTAAATAAATTCCCCGGAACACGTTAGCATTAAATTTTGGAACGGTATCATAGTACTTAAAGTTACTGGTATCAATAAGCTTTTGTGCCAGTGATTCCGGTAATTTAAAACGAAAAACCGTTATGGTATCTTTGGGTATAAAAGTATAGCTGCCTAAGAATTTGTTCGCATCAAAATATTGATTTATGGTGGCATCGTTGTTTGGTAAACTATCAATATTTTCCAGCGGTAAATTGGTGTTAAGTTCATACATGGCAAAGGTTTGTGGCGTTGTTTTATCGCCATACGCCGAAACATATTTCAGAAAAAGAATAACGGAATCAGGTACCGGATTGGTTCCAAAATCTGGCTTTTCCCCTAAGGTGGCCACTTCGGCCATAAAATTATTTTGAAAAACGCCGACTCTTTCATCCACTAGGTAACCGAGCATTAAACTCGATTTATTAATAAAAATTAATTCTTCGAGTTGGGTAGTATAAGCATGAATGGTTGACAGCGAGTCGTGGTAAACAAATACTTGGTTTGTTGGGCTAATTTCAAGACCCACATCATTCAAATCATCGGTGCATGAAAACAGTAACAAGCTTACAAAGAAAAAACCTGCCCACTGGAAGGTTTTTAGTAAAACGGGAGTATTCAAGATAAAAATATTTTGTGGTTTTTACTAGGATAAAAGTTCATCATAAAATGCAGCATACGCATCAATGTAATCATCGGTGTTTTTGAAAGGGAGTACCGGTTTTTTGCTAACTGAAACATAGTTCTCAATGGTTGTATTTATTTGAGGGCTGCCCATAATCAGACCATCGGAATTATCAACGGCAAGTTTGGTTAAATTCTCAAAACTTGGAGTTGCTAATAGTTCAACGTCTTTTTTAGTTATGCCGTCGTATAAAAGTTTTGTTTTAAAATTTTTATCTAATTCCTTGTCAAAGCCATCCTCATAAATTGAATAAACCAATTTTGCATCGGCAAAAAGCGGATTATCTTTAAACGATTTTTTGACATAAAGAGGAATTAAGGCAGTAAACCAGCCATGGCAATGGATAATATCCGGCGACCAACGCAATTTTTGAACGGTTTCCAGCACTCCTCTGGCAAAAAATATGGCTCTTTCGTCATTGTCTTTATAAAAAGTATCATTTTTATCTTGCAAAACGTACTTTCGCTGAAAATAGTCTTCGTTATCGATAAAATATACTTGCATGCGCGCTGCTTGAATCGAAGCAACTTTAATAATTAATGGGTGGTCGGTATCGTCAATTATGAGATTCATACCGGAAAGACGGATCACTTCATGCAATTGGTTCCTTCGCTCATTTATACTGCCAAATCGGGGCATAAATGTCCTAATTTCTTTGCCTCTTTCTTGAATTCCTTGGGGTAATTCTCTGCCTATCTTTGCAATCTCACTTTCAGGCAGGTAAGGGGTAATTTCCTGAGAAATAAACAAGATCTTCTTCTTTTCCATCTATTGTGTGATTATTTTAACCGGGCAAAGGTAGTAAAAATATTGCACAAATTAAATGGAATACTTCTTATGCAATGATATTTAAGCCATTAAAAGAGGGAGTTTTTATTCACAAGTAATGGGAATGATTAACGAACACCTGACTATGGAAACTGGCGTGAAGGCTTGGATTTGTTGTATAGTCATGGGATGAGTTTTAAGCATCCTGCCCCGATTTCGGTTTCTTGCTCTTTGGGGTTGAGGTAAAATTAGGTCAACAAAAGCAACGTCTATATATCACTGGAAAGTTCATCCTTTTTTTCTCCTTTTTTTTTGAAATGATACATTTTTAAACTTCATTTGCAGCCTATTTGGGCTTTTCTATTGAATGATGCAAGTTTTTTACACAAAGAAGGAACTGACAGCGTTTATTGCAGAAACAAAAAGTCAGTATAAAATAATCGGATTTGTTCCTACCATGGGAGCATTGCATATTGGTCATCTTTCATTGATTGAGTATTCACAAAAAAGTTGTGACATTACCATAGCCAGTATCTTTGTGAATCCAACACAATTTAACGATAAGAACGACTTAAAAAACTACCCGCGAAACATAGCTCAGGATATTGAAAAACTAGGTCAGTTAAGCTGCGATGTTGTTTTTGTTCCCGATGAGAACGAAATGTATCCTGTGACGGACAACCGGATGTTTTCATTTGATGGAATGGATTCCCTAATGGAAGGGGAGCATCGTCCCGGACACTTTAATGGGGTAGCCCAAATTGTAAGCAAACTTTTTGCGTTGGTTCAACCCGACAAAGCTTTTTTTGGTCAGAAAGATTTTCAGCAAGTGGCTATTATCAAAAAAATGGTGCAAAAAATGAACTTGCCCATCGAAATTGTTGCTTGCCCCATTGTTAGAGAGCCCGATGGATTGGCCATGAGTTCGCGTAATGTATTATTAACGCCTCAGCACAGAGAAGCGGCGCCTTTGATTCAAAAAACGCTGTTACTTGCAGTTGAAAGTGCTCAAACACTTCCACTGGAAAAAATTAAAGCATGGGTTGTTGAGCATATTAATAGTTCTGAGTATTTGAAGGTAGAGTATTTTGATATTGTAGATGAAAACAGTTTAACTTCCTTAAAGAGGTTCCAGCGAGGAAAAATGCAGGTTGGATGTATTGCTGTTTGGGCTGGTAATGTGCGGTTAATAGATAATATCGTTTTTAATTTGTAATTTTGTGCAATAAATGCGTGCATAATGAATATTGAAGTAATCAAATCGAAAATCCATCAAGTAAGAGTAACTGAAGCAAACCTGCATTATGTTGGCAGTGTTACCATTGACGAAGATCTTATGGATGCAGCAAACCTTATTGTCCACGAGAAAGTTCAGGTTGTAAACATAAATAACGGTGAAAGATTTGAAACCTATGTAATTAAAGGCGAACGTGGAACCGGATCAATTTGTTTAAACGGACCGGCTGCCCGTAAAGTGATAGTTGGCGATATTGTAATTATTATGTCGTATGCCAGCATGGATTTTGAAGAAGCAAAATCGTTTAAACCGAGTTTCATTTTTCCTGATTCAGCCTCAAATTCTATCGTTTAATATACGGACTATGAAAACCATTGAAAAACTGGAATTAAAACAAGTTAGGCCGGATCAATTGGATCGCCTTCTTTCGTTTTGGCGGTTTAAAAAAGAAAAGTTGGTGTTTACCAATGGTTGCTTTGATGTGCTTCATTTAGGACATCTGCAATATCTTGCTGCTGCCGCTGATTTGGGTACAAAACTTATAATTGGGCTGAATTCCGACCATTCAGTAACGCGCTTAAAAGGAACTGGAAGGCCAATAAACAACGAACGGGCCCGTTCGTTGGTTTTAGCGGGCTTTTCCTTTGTTGATGCAGTGGTTATTTTCGGTGAAGATACTCCTTACAACTTAATTACTCAGGTTCAACCCGATGTGCTGGTTAAAGGTGGGGACTACGAACCTGAGGAGATTGTTGGGTACGATGTGGTAACAAAGAAAGGAGGAACCGTGGAAACCATAACTTTTGTGGATGGATTTTCATCTACCGCCATCATAAAAAAAAGTGGATTAGCGTAATTTTTTTTTGACCTTGAATTTAAATTAGTATTTTTACCTCAATCATTTGTAAACTACAGACTTATTACCACATAATATGAAAAAGATACCGGTTATTACCTCATCAGTGCTCTTAATTGCCCTGCTTTTTAGTTGTCGCGGAAGTCAGCAAGATAAATTAATTGGCGATTGGGAACGAATTCCATTTACACAACCAACCGAAGTTAAAAACTACTGGCGATTCTATTCCGGCGATGCTTTAGAGATATTTACGCTCGATAACGGTGTTCTTGATGGGGATACCCTAAAATACACTTATTCTGTAGATGGAAAGACGTTTTCTATTTTTGGTGATGGGGATTACGATGCTGCTGCTGGTGATATAAGAGGGAAGTATTGGGTTGATGAGTTAAGCGACAGTTATTTAAAGCTAACGAAAACCGATCATCCGGTGGATCCATCCGGTAATAATTGGGGCGATTCTACTACTGTATATGCCTATTTAAGAATTGAATTAGTAAAACGTTGATAGTTATGGCTAAAGCCAAAGCTATTTACGTATGCCAAAACTGTGGAGCAAATTCTTCAAAATGGATCGGTCGTTGCCCCTCGTGTAACGAATGGAACACTTACAGCGAGGAAGTTGTATTGGTTTCCTCTAAAAGCCCCGCACTTACCAGCAGTTTTGCCACTGGGAACAAACCCATTCTATTAAATGAAATAAAGGAATCAGCCAGTAAGCGGATTTCCACATCAAGCAAGGAATTTGATAGAGTACTGGGAGGTGGATTAGTTCCCGGAGCTGTGGTACTAATAGGTGGTGAACCGGGAATTGGTAAGTCCACCTTACTACTTCAAATAGCTCAACAGTTCAGCGGTAAAACGTTATATGTGTCGGGAGAGGAAAGTGCAGAGCAAATAAAAATGCGGGCCGACAGGCTGGGTTCAACAAAAAACAAGGTCTATTTTTTAGCTGAGGTTCTTACCGAAGCAGTTATCAATCAATCAAAGCAACTAGTTCCTGATTTGCTCATCATCGATTCCATTCAAACACTTCGGACAGAGCAAGTGGAATCATCACCCGGAACGGTTACGCAAATACGTGAAAGTGCCACACAATTGCTGCATTATGCAAAAGAGACCAATTTACCCGTTATTTTGGTGGGACATATAACTAAAGATGGGTCATTGGCCGGTCCTAAGGTATTGGAACACGTGGTTGACACGGTTCTTCAATTCGAAGGTGACAATCATTTTATGTACCGTATCCTTAGAGCAAATAAAAACCGTTTTGGATCAACCTCTGAAATAGGAATTTTTGAAATGTTACAAAGTGGGTTGCGCGAAGTAGAAAATCCATCGGAGTTTTTACTTTCGCATCATCAGGAATCATACAGTGGTATTTCTACTTGTTCTACTATTGAAGGAGTACGTCCATTCCTAATTGAAGTACAGGCCTTGGTTAGTTCAGCAGTCTATGGAACCCCGCAGCGCACTTCTACCGGATTTGATACCAAAAGGTTAAATATGTTGCTGGCAGTACTTGAAAAGAGGATAGGGTTTAAACTTTCAACCAAAGATGTTTTTTTGAATATTGCCGGGGGATTAAAAGTGGCGGATACGGCCATTGATTTGGCGGTTATCTGTGCAATTCTATCTTCCGATGTTGATAGGCCAATTCCTAAGGGAAACTGCTTTGCGGGCGAAGTGGGTTTATCCGGTGAAATAAGGCTTACCGGGCGTTTAGATCAGCGGATTTCTGAGGCTGCTAAATTGGGATACAAACGTATTTTTGTTCCTTCACAAAAGAACAACACCTCAAAAACTTCAGGTATTGAAGTGGTTGAGGTGCAAAAAGTGGAACAAGTTTTTGCAAAACTATTTTCATAAAATAGGTGCATTTGTTTATTACCCAAATTGAGCGATTTGAAAAGGCAAATCGCTCAACTTAGGTATTACATAATTTCTTCGGGTACTTCTGTTTCATCAGAGTCTGTACCATCCTGAACATCAATACAATCAAAATCTCCGGCATAGTCGGCAGGTTTTTCAAACAAATCATCCTGGGTTACCCCTAAGGTACCATCTTTATAAACTTTGTTCATAAAAATGCCCCAAATGGGTAAAGCCATGTTAGCTCCTTGTCCCAAGTTGATACCATCGAAATGTGCTGCTCGATCTTCGGCGCCGGTCCAAACTCCGGCAACTAAATTTGGTGTAATGCCCATGAACCAACCATCGGATTGGTTTTGCGTGGTACCCGTTTTTGCAGCTATTTCAGCATGTATGTTATAATATTCGCCTCTAAGGCGTATGGCAGTTCCCTTATTAACAACTCCCTTCAACATTTCAATCATTAGGTAGGCTGTTTTTTCATTTAACGCTTCATTTTTTGTGGGCAAAAAGGTGGCCAACAAGTTCCCGTTTTTATCTTCAATGCGGGTTACAAAAATGGGTTGCGTATAAACCCCTTTATTGGCGAATGTACTGTAGGCTCCAACCATTTCATAAAGGGTTAAATCAGCTGTTCCAAGGGCAATTGACAAAACTTCGGGTATTTCGCTCTTAACCCCCATGTTTTTAGCAATATCAATAACAGCCGCAGGTCCAAACTGTCCCATTAACCAAGCCGTAATGTTGTTAAGCGATTGCCTTAATCCAAAACGAAGCGAAACCATTTTTCTGTCAAACTCTTCGCGCCCTCCGCCCTTTGGAGTCCATGGAATACCCGTTGAAGGGTCGGTTAACGTAATAGGGACATTAGGAACTAACCGACAAGGGGAATAGCCATCGCGCATGGCTAAGGTATATAAAAAGGGTTTAAAGGTTGACCCAATCTGGCGTTTAGCTTGCACCACATGGTCGTACTGAAAATGACGGTAATCAATTCCTCCTACATACGATTTCACAAATCCGGTATGAGGATCCATTGCCATAAAACCCGAAAGCAGGAAATGCTTGTAATACCGGATAGAGTCCATTGGGGTCATGACGGTATCAATATCTCCATTCCAACTAAAAACAGTCATCTCAGTGCGGGTTTTAAAATTCAGAAGGATTGAATCCATGGGCATATTTTGACTTTTTAATACCCGATAACGTTCTGACCTTTTCATGGCTGTTGTCATAATATTCTTCACCTCTTCGTTCGTTAGGTCTTCAGAAAATGGGGACGTTGCCTGAGTTGATTTTTCAATATCAAACGAAACCTGCAAATTATATTTCAGATGGTCGCGAATGGCCTCTTCGGCATATTGTTGCATTTTTGAATTAACCGTTGTATAGATGCGTATTCCATCTTTATATAAATCGTAGGGTGTACCATCGGGTTTGTTATTTTTGTTACACCATCCATACAATGGATTTGTTTCCCATTCAATGGAATCTTCTTTAAAACTTGCCGGATTGTTATAATTTTCGGAATTTGGTTTTGTGGCGTTCAGAGCGGTTCGTAAGTATTCTCTAAAATAAGTGGCTGTTCCCATTTTGTGGTCAACCTTTTGAAACCTTAGTTCCAATGGAATCATTTTAAGAGAATCATACGCAGCCTGAGTTATTTTATTGTTCCGGAGCATTTGAAACAGCACAACATTCCGCCGCTGCAATGCTTGTTCCGGACGTCGAAGGGGATTAAACAACGAAGGATTTTTCGCCATACCAACCAATAGGGCGGCCTGCTCTATTTTCAGATCGGCTGGGGTGCAGCTAAAATAAACCAATGAAGCAGATTTTATTCCAACAGCTAAATTTAAAAAGTCGAATTGATTGAAATACATGGCGATGATTTCATCCTTAGTATAATTTTTTTCCAGTTTTATGGCAATTACCCATTCCCTTAATTTACGGATGACTTTTTTAATGGGGTTGTTAAATTCTTCGCGGGGGAAAAGCATTTTGGCTAATTGCTGGCTGATAGTACTTCCACCACCAGAACTCTGGTCGCCGGATAAAACCGTTTTAACAAAAACCCGTCCCAATCCTTTAAAATCAACACCTGAATGACTCCTAAACCGCTCATCTTCAGTTGAAATTAATGCATCAACTAAGTAAGGAGAAAGTTCAGAATATCCTGTTTTGGATCGGTTCTCTTTAAAATAGGTTCCCATAAGGAGACCATCTTCACTGTAAACCTCTGTGGCTAAATTACTTTTTGGATTTTCTAACTCTTCAAGCGAAGGCATAAATCCTAAATGTCCGGACGATATTTGATAAAAAAGAAAGAATACCAATACAATAGGTATAAGGATGATGGACCAAACAAGGAATTGCTTTTTGAAATATACCGTGGCGGTTTTTTCCATAACTGTTGATTTACCAATTAAAAGCTCAAAAATACAAATCAAAGAGTGAAAAAAGTGTGTACCTAGTAAAATATTTAAAAGGAAGGGATAAAAAAATCAAACGCTATGATTCATAAGGTTTGAACGTTGATATTATTGTACTTATCGGTTCCCGTTTTATCCTTTGAAGTGAAATAATTTTGAACATCTATTTATAAATGATTTAATTTGCGGAAATTTTAAAGTATTAATTCTGGCAGTATGGTTGAAAATTTAGTAATTGTTGAATCACCGGCAAAAGCCAAAACCATTGAAAAGTTTTTAGGTAAAGGGTACATTGTCACTTCAAGTTTTGGTCATATTCGCGATTTATCGAAAAAAGACTTTGGCATTGACATTACCAATAATTATACACCAAATTATCAAATATCGGCTGACAAGAAGAAAGTGGTAACGGAATTGAAAAAGCTTGCTAAAGAAGCAAAAACCGTATGGCTAGCTTCCGATGAGGACCGCGAGGGAGAAGCCATTGCTTGGCATTTGTATGAAGTGCTTCAATTGGACGAAAAAAAGACGCGACGAATCGTTTTTCATGAAATAACTAAGGAAGCAATTCTTAAAGCCATTGAAAACCCACGGAAAATTGATACCAATTTGGTTAACGCACAACAGGCTCGCAGGGTTTTGGATCGTTTGGTTGGTTTTGAGTTATCACCCGTGCTTTGGAAAAAAGTGAAACCATCACTTTCAGCCGGAAGGGTGCAATCAGTGGCAGTTAGGATATTGGTTGAAAGGGAACGTGAGATTATTGCTTTTAATCCAAATTCAGCTTTTAGGGTTTTGGCTCAATTTAATAAAGCCGATGGCAAAACCATTGACTTAAAAGCGGAATTGAATACCCGGTTTGATGAATCAAAAGAGGCTGAATCGTTTTTAACCTTATGCAAACAAGCGGCCTATAAAGTTAGTGACATTTCAAAAAAACCCACCAAAAGAACACCGGCTCCACCTTTCACTACTTCAACACTTCAACAAGAGGCCAGCCGGAAATTTGGATTTTCGGTATCGCAAACCATGACTTTGGCTCAAAGGCTTTATGAGGCGGGTAAAATTACTTATATGAGAACAGACTCCGTTAACTTATCGGATGCCGCAATAGGTGCAATCTCAAATGAAATTACCGCAGAATTTGGCGAAAATTACCTGAAGGTTAGGCGGTTTAAAACCAAAAGTAAAGGGGCACAAGAAGCACATGAGGCCATTCGTCCTACATATATTAATAAATCAACCATCACAGGGAACGCCAATGAAAAAAAGCTGTATGAATTAATTTGGAAGCGGACCATTGCTTCACAAATGAGTGATGCAGAACTTGAAAAAACCACCATACTCATTGATGTTCAGGGAAGCAAACATCAATTTGTAGCCCAAGGTGAAATGATTAAATTCGATGGATTTCTTAAGGTTTATATGGAGTCAACCGATGATGAGGAAGAAGATTCCGGGAAAAATTTATTACCCGTTATTCAATCCGGTCAAAAATTGGATTACCAAACCATAACGGCCACCCAGAAATATACACTCAATCCGCCGCGATATACTGAGGCAAGTTTAGTCCGTAAACTCGAAGAACTTGGAATTGGCCGTCCTTCAACTTATGCTCCAACTATTTCAACCATCCAAAACAGAGGATACGTTGTTAAAGAAGACCGAACTGGTAAAGAGCGCGGCTTTCAGCAAATTGCATTGAAAGAGAATAAAATAACCAGACTGGAAAAAACAGAGATTTTTGGAAATGAAAAAAGCAAACTGTTTCCAACTGATATAGGAATGGTTGTGAACGATTATTTGCTTGAACACTTTCCAAATATACTCGACCTTAATTTTACTGCTGAAGTTGAGAAACAATTCGACGATATTGCAGAAGGAGAGATGGTTTGGTATCAAATGATTGATGAATTTTATCGTCCTTTCCATGAACGCATCGATGGAGCACTGGAAATTGTTGGACGGAAAAGCGGGGAACGTCAATTGGGACCAGATCCAAAAACAGGCAAACCAATTATAGTAAAAATTGGGCGGTATGGTCCCATGGCGCAAATTGGCGACAATGAAGATTCTGAAAAGGCACAATATGCTGCATTACGTCGCGATCAGCACATTGAAACCATTACCATTGAAGAAGCATTAGAGTTGTTCAAATTACCCCGCGATTTGGGACTTTTTGAAAGCAAAAAAGTAGAAGCGGCTATTGGTCGTTTTGGACCCTACGTTAGGCACAACAGTAAGTTTTATTCACTTAAAAAAGGAGTGGATGATCCCTATACTGTTGAACTGGATCGGGCTATTGAATTGATTGAAGAAAAACGTATAACTGACCAAAACAAAAGCATTGCTGTTTTTCCAGGACCTGAAGGTGAAATTCAACTGCTCAATGGCCGTTTTGGGGCATATATTGCTTACAACAAGCAGAACTACCGCATACCGAAAGATAAAATTGCCAAAAATCTTACTTTGGAAGAATGTCTTGAAATTATTAAAAACACTGCCGTTAAGCCAGCCCGAAAAAAAGGTAAATAAATATATATGGAGGATATAAAAGATTATTTTAATCCCATAAATAAGGAAAGTTTCAACCAAAGTTTTTTAAAGGAAGGTTCCTATGGCTATGCCTTATTGAATAATTCAAAACCTCTTTTATCAAACAATGCAGCGATTGCGATTATTGGTATAACCGAAACCAGAAATTCATATCCACAAAAATATTCAGTATCCATTGATGCGGTGCGGAACTATTTTTACAAACTTTCTGAAATTAACCGGATTAATGTTATCGATCTGGGCAATTTGAAACAAGGTAAAAAAGTTAAAGACACCTATGCTTCCATTACCCATATATCCAATGTATTAATATCAAAAGGCATTATACCTCTTTTTATTGGGGGTTCACAGGATACAATCGTTTCAATTTTATCAGGAATTACTCAGCAAATCAGGGAGCCTGAATTGGCTCTGATTGATTCTTTTCTTGATGTTGACAATGAGGATTTTCACTCAAAAAGTTATTTACACACGTTATTAAATCAATGCGGAAATAAACTACTCGTTTCTATTATTGGTTATCAAACTTACTTCGCAGTGCCTAATCAGTTAAGGTTTTTAGCTGACAATCATATTGAAGCCGTCCGTTTGGGAAACGTTCGTAACAGCATGACCCAAACAGAACCCATCCTTCGCGATGCCGATTTAGTATCCTTTGATCTGTCTTCCATCCGCCAACCCGATTGCCCGGCTTCAACTTCACCTGGCCCTAACGGGTTTTATAGCGAAGAAGCTTGCCAATTGGCTAACCTGTCAGGGTTAAGCGATAAATTGAAGTCATTTGCAATTTGTGAATACCAATCGGATAATGACACTAACGGGCAGTCGGCGCATCTGGTGGCTCAACTTATGTGGCATTTTATTTTTGGCATATCACAACGAAAAGGTGATTTTCCTGCAAAAAATCTTTCAACCTATAAAAAAATATATGTGCGATTCGACAAAACCGACTCGGATCTTGTTTTTTATCAAAACGAACGAAACAATCGTTTTTGGGTTGAAATTCCTATAGATGCTACCGGAAATAAGCGAATCATTTCCTGCTCAGAGCGCGACTACCTTGATATCTGTAACAATGAAATACCCGATCGTATTTGGAAAAATATTTCCAAGTATCTTAAATAAATGAAAAATATTTATAATACCTTTACGGTTAAAGCGTTTAATAATTGCAAATTATTTATTAATCTTGCTCTACGATAGTTTTTTTGTTTATTTTTACCACCAAAACTGCGAAAAATTAAGTTTTGATATATTCAAATGCCAAATAAATTTACATTAGTTGCACTATCTTTTGTTTTATCGATAAACTTATTCGGGCAAATAACCAATTACTCAAGCCTGAGCATGTTTAACCAAATGTATTATAACCCCGGTTATGCCGGCGATGGCAATGATATTGAAGCAAAAATACTAGTTCGCAACCAATGGATGGGTTTTCCCGGACAGCCCAATACTCAAACATTTAATATAGACGCCCCGTTTAAACTTTTTAACCACCAACACGGCGCCGGATTATCAATAATTAACGATAAAATTGGAAATTATAGCAACGTTGGGTTAAATATTTCGTATGCATACCGACGTTCTTTGGCTCAAGGAAATTTGGGTATTGGGATTGGCCTTAATATGACAAGTAGTGGTTTAGAGGGAACTTGGGTGAAAAATGAAGAAAACGACCCATCAATACCCGAGTTAGGAGGTAATAAACCTTTTATTTTTGATTTTAATTTAGGGATTTTTTATAGGGCCGACAATTTATATTTAAGCATCTCATCGTTGAATGTAAATCAAACGAATATAAAATATCTGGATGAAAATGGAAATGTTGAGTCAAATACTAACTTTTTTGGGAGGAGTGTATTTTTAAGTACCGGATACGATTATCAATTAGCAAATCCTTTATTTTCAATACAACCAGGAGCATTTATTGCCTCTGATTTTGCTTCAACCCAATTAAGTATCAGTAGTTTAGTAACGTATAACAAAAGATTTTTTGGTGGATTATCATATAAAGTTACCGATGCGCTAATATTTATTGCAGGAGTTGATTTGCCCAGTGGAATTCAAGTTGCCGTTTCGTATGACATTAACACTTCAAGAATAATAAAAAGTAGTTTTGGTTCGTTTGAATTTATGGTTGGATACAAATTTAACCTTGATATGGATAAAGATAATCGAAAGTTTAAAAGTGTTCGGTTTCTTTAATTTGGTTATTTAAATTATTTTGTTCATTTTTATAATTCTAAAATATTTACCGATAGACTATGAAAAAACTAGCATTTTTCAGTGCCACATTAATAATTCTTGCAGGTTGTGGTACAAGTAATGAAAGTGGTGAATTAACCGGCGTTCTAGATAGAGCACCATGGTACAGTGCACCTCCTTCAGGTATGGTCTTTGTTCCAAGCGGCAGTTACCGGATTGGTCCAAATGATCAAGATGTACCTTGGGCTTCCACCGCACAATCGAAAACTGTTTCCATAGCAGCATTTTATATGGATCAAACTGAAATTACAAATAACGAATATCGACAGTTTGTATATTGGGTTCGGGATTCACTTGCCTATCGGATGCTTGGTGAGCAAATTGACCAATATTTGATATCTGAAGATGAATTTGGCGAAGCCATTGATCCACCGTATATTAATTGGGAAATGGAAATACTTTGGGATGGTCAGGAAGAGAATGAGATTTTACAGGACTTATTCTATCCGGAGCATGAACGTTTTTACCGCCAAAAAACAATTGATCCCAGAAAGCTGAATTATGAATATTTTTGGATTGATTACAAACAAGCCGCTCAAAAATTTACTTTTGAGAATGAAAACCGCAGACATTACAATTACAAAACCGGACAATACGATGGAGAAATTGTAGGCCTTGATGGTAAAAAAACACCAATTAAAGATCGTAGTTCTTTTATCATGCGTGATATGGTAAATGTTTATCCAGATACGCTATGCTGGATCAGCGATTTTTCTTATTCATACAATGAGCCAATGGCAAACATGTATTTCTGGCATGCTGCATTCGATAATTATCCAGTGGTAGGAGTAAGTTGGAAGCAAGCCACTGCTTTTTCAATTTGGAGAACTTCATTTCATAATTCTTATTTAGCATCTAATGGTGAATTCTTTGTTCAGGATTACCGGTTGCCAAAGGAAGGAGAATGGGAATATGGTGCCCGAGGTGGATTAGAACTTGCCGTTTTTCCATGGGGAGGTCCATATACCAGAAATGATATGGGATGTTTTTTAGCAAATTTTAAACCCATGCGAGGCAATTATGTACTGGATGGAGGTTTGCACACATTAGAAGTAGCCGTTTATGAAGCTAATGAATATGGTTTGTATGACATGGCAGGTAATGTAAGTGAATGGACCAATAACGCCTTTGATGAAAGCGCCTATAGCTTTACCCATGATTTAAATCCTGATTATTCATACAATGCATTGCCCGATGATCCTCCTTCATTAAAAAGGAAGGTAGTTCGCGGTGGTTCTTGGAAAGATATTGGTTACTATATGCAAAATGCAACCCGTACTTATGAATATCAAGATACTGCTAAAGCATATATTGGATTCCGCTGTGTAAGAGCATATTTAGGTTCTGATGAAGGGGGTGCTAAGTCGAATGTATATTAATAAGAAGCCTGAACAAATAAAAAGTTAAGCCATGAATATTAGTGAATTAGTTGAGAGTAAAGGGTATAAAAACTTTATGAAGTACGTCTATGGATGGGGTGCTTCTGTTGTATTGATAGGTGCTCTTTTTAAAATTCTTCACCTTCCAGGGTCATCCATTATGCTTGGCGTAGGATTAATTGTTGAAGCACTTATTTTCTTCTTTTCAGGTTTTGAACCATTGCATGAAGAATTGGACTGGACCTTAGTTTATCCTGAATTGGCAGGGTTGAATGATGAGTTTGATGAAGATGATACGCAGGTTAGACGATTTGACAGAGCCAATGAAATGCCGCAAGGAGTAGGAGGTAGTGTTATAATTGGTGGAGCTATGGTTGGTGGAGCAATAGCCGGTGATGCTCTTGCAAAAGGCGTTCCTGCGGCATCCGGTTCCGGACAAGTTATCAACTATGTTGGAGGTAGTCCATCAGCCCTTTCAAAATTTGATGAAATGCTTATGAAGGCTGATATAGGTCCTGAAATTTTTGACAAACTAGGTCAAGGGCTAAATAATTTAAGTAATACTGCTGCTAAATTAGCCGATATTTCTGATGCAGGATTAGCTACTAAAGATTTTGTTAGCAAAATGCAAAATGCCACAACCTCCGTTGGAAAATTGGATGAAGTATATCAGAAATCTTCGGAAGCATTGAAAGAATCGGTAAATACTTTATCAGAAACCTATTCAAACTCTGCCCAAACATTTAATCAAACCAATGCTGTGTTGGCTGAGTCGTATTCTAATTTTGCCAATAAGATTACGGAAGAAATCAGTACTATTGGGAATGAAGGCAGCAAGTATTCTGAAAAGCTAGGTTCGCTCAACTCGAATCTTTCATCACTGAATGCCGTTTATGAGCTGCAGATTAAAAATCTAAATAGTCAGGTGGAATCTTCCAGCGAATATTTTAAAGGATTGAATGGAATGGTGGATAATATCCATCAAACGGTGGAGCATACTACTAAATTGAACGAAGGTGTTAAGGAACTTGAGAAAAATATTTCCTCGTTGAATAGCATCTATGGAAATATGCTTTCCTCAGTTAATTTTAATAAATAATAAAGAAACTATAATAATATGGGCCACGGTAAGGAAACACCCAGGCAGAAGATGATAGGACTCATGTACCTGTTTCTTACTGCTTTAATGGCGCTTAACGTTTCGAAGGATGTTTTAAATTCTTTTTTTCTTGTGGGTGAAAGTCTGGAGAAGACAATAAGCAACTATGAGTCAAAGAATGAAAAAATGTATTCAGAATTTGATTTACAAAATACATTGAACGAGGATAAAGTAGGTCCATGGAAAAAGAAGGCAGATCTAGTTAAAGAGAAAGCTACCGCTTTATTTACAGTATTGGAGGATCATAAATTTGGATTAGCTAAATATGCTGAAGGTGAAGAAACGAAAACCATTGTTGATGGGAAATTTGATATAAAGCTTTTAGATCAGAAGGATAATATTGATAAAGGGGGAGAGTATTTTGGAGCTTTAGGATTTAAACATGGGCTTGAAATTAGGGATCAGTTAGCTGATTATCGAGAGGTATTGCTTTCCATTGTTCCTGAAAATGTGACGGAATTGAGAAAAAATATTGAAGAGACCCTTGAAACTAATGATCACGAGGGAAAGAAGGATGAAGCAAAAACAAAGTGGGAAAGTCATAATTTTGAGCATATCCCATTAATTGCCGATTTTGTGATGCTTACCAAAATACAGACGGATGTTAAAAACATGGAAACCGATGTGTTGAATTATTTATATAACCAAATAACGGCCAACGATTTTAAGGTAAATAAAATGGAAGCCACCGTTATTCCAGCAACAAATTATGTAACAAAAGGTGGTGAATATAAAGCAAAGGTGTTTTTAGCTGCCTATGATTCAACTCAGGCTCCTGAAATACTGGTAGGCGATTACCGATTGAATGCTTCAGGCAAATTTGAAATGGTAGGCAATCCGCAGCCGCTAAAAGTAGAAAATGGAAAAGGTGATTATACAGTTTCTGCAAATGCGGCTGGTGATAGAAAGTGGCGGGGATTGATTAAAATTAAATCACCCAATGGAGACGAAAATATGTATCCTTTTGAGGAAGAATATCAAGTGGCAGAACCTAACTTGGTTATTTCACCCACAAAAATGAACGTTTTCTATTACGGAATTGAAAACCCGGTTGATATTTCAGTGCCTGGCTATCCGGCCAATAAAACCTTTCCACGCATTGTAGAAGGAGCTACAATAACCAAGGTGGCCGATGGATATGAAGTGAAACCTACTAAAAAGAATGGTACTGTTTCCATTCAAGTAGATGTTGAAATTGAAGGCAAACGAAAAGGCATGGGAACAAAAGAGTTTAGAATTAGGACTGTTCCTGAACCCAAAGCAAAAGTTTTTGGACAAGCCAGTGGATCTTCAATTTCCATTGCTACTTTATCGCAAGCACCAGGAGTTTATGCGGAATTGGAAGACTTTGTTTTTGAATTGAAATTCCAGATCCTTCAGTTTACTGTAGTTACTACTGAGGGGATTATTTCTAATCCAATTGCAACAAAAGGTAGTGCCTTTTCAAAAGAACAACAGAATGCCATTAAAAATGCAAAAAAAGGAGGGCGTATTACTATTGAAGATATTATTGCACGAGGACCTGATGGTCAGGAAAAGCCATTAGCACCCATTGTATTCAAATTAAAATAAGCAGACTATGAAAAAATTGTTTTTTATTTCAGTTATAGCAATAACTTTTATCCTGGCTCCCATATCAGCGGTCAAAGCTCAGGTTTTGGATGGTATTTACGTTAAAGAGCACGTTCCTGCCCGGAAACCGGTACCTTACAAATTCCTGCGCGAAGGGGATGTTATGTGGACCAAGCGAATTTGGAGGGTTATTGATTTGCGGGAAAAGATTAATCAGCCCTTATATTATCCAAAGACTAAGATTGGTGATAGAATGAGCTTAATTGATTTAATCATTTGGGGTATCAATACCGAAGGCATCACGCCTTATAGTAAAGATGATGATCGCTTCTCACAGCCCATTACACGAGCTCAAATTGATGTTGAATTTGGTGCTGT
>DYQV01000210.1 GCA_020719105.1 Rikenella microfusus | reverse complement strand
CCCGAAACCAATAACCCCATCCCGATCATGACCAATGCAATAAGAGGCAAAAGCCACCAGTAGGGCGATGTTTCGGGTTTAAAGTATTGAATGATCTTTGAAAATGAAAGACAAGGCAGTAGAATTAATACCACAATGTGCGATAGTCCTTCGATGTGGCTGTTTGTAATGATTTTCTTCCTAAAAAAAAGACCGCTTATTAATGCTACCATAAGGATAACAAAGACAGCTTTGAAGACAGGAAAAAAATACATGCCTAAATTCATGATGCTAAATTTCCGGGTTTTTGCAATTGATTCATTCTGAAGGCTGGGGTTTGGCAAAAAAACTGAAATTTACACTTCCATAGTTTTTATTGCTCCTAAAATACGGATGCTCCTCAAAATGGTTGGCTTTGGAATGCTCTAAAATAAATAAACCATCATTTGTCAATAAATTATTTTCAAAGATAAGATCAGGAATGGTTTCTATACCTTTTAAATCGTAAGGTGGATCGGCAAAAATTAAATTAAATTGTCTTTTGCACGATTGGATATAACCAAACGTATTGGCTCGCATTACGGTTATTTGATTTCCAATTTTTAATTCATCCACTGTTTTTTTTATAAAGGAATAATGGTTATAATTTAGTTCAACACAAGTAACAGAAAGGCATTCGCGAGAAGCAAATTCATAACTGATGCTGCCGGTACCTCCAAATAAATCAAGAACCTCAATGGAGTCAATATCAAATTGATTTTCAATGATATTGAATAAGCTTTCCTTGGCCATATCAGTGGTAGGGCGAGCGGTAAAATTTTTTGGAGGAAAAATCATCTTTTTCCTGAATTTTCCACTGATTATCCGCATTGGTATAAGTTTATCATATTAGTAAAATAATGGTCAGGAATATCCTGAAATCCATAACTATATTCAAAATGGGATGGTTTATTTAAGTAATCGATTTGCTTTATAAACTTTTTAAGAATATCAATTTTGGCATCGTCTTTTTTAATCAGCCCTGAAATACTTAAAGGAACATTTAATGACGATAACTGCAATTGATCAAATGAGTTGAGAATAAAGTATTGAAAGTCAGTGGTGGATTGAATAGTAAATGTATTGAATAATTTCAGGGTGGTTTTATCTAATATGGCAAAGTCAATAAAATCGGGATAGATATTAAGATAGGCTTGAATGTTTGTATTAGTAAGTTTATTTTTAAGTAGAATTTCTTCTATCATCGGGCACGATTGATGATACACCCGAACGGAAGGATAATATTGTTCAAAGACTGATTTTATGCTATCGGGAATTGAATATACTACATACGATGAATTACCATAAATGAAATTATGGTTTAGCTCTTCATGAACACCCAATTTATTATTAAAATCGAATAGTCTTCTTTCTTCCAACGGATTATAAAGTGGCGAAGGGATAAAAGTATAGCGGGGTGTTGCAAATATTAATTTTACGTGTTGATAGGGCAGTTTTAACCATTTGTTTTCGTTTAATAAACGCTCAATTTCAGAAGCCAGTATTTTAAATGAGGTAATTTTTGAATATTGATTGTTCCCAAAAGCAATGTATTTATTTCTTTCGCGGTCGAGAATACAAAATGAAAATCCCTTCAGGTACACCTGAAGGGATAAATGATAATTTGAAATATTTTTTAAATCGAAAGATTTATCTATGAAACTAATGTTGTCGATCAAAATTTTGTTTTTAATATTATTCCCAATTACCGGCGGCATTATTGGCTTCAATTAGTGAACCAACTTTTAATCCAGGATATTCTAACCCATCGTTTAGGTTAATAATCATTTGTTTATCCATTCCATCTAAGATATACTTACTGGGCGCTTTTGCCTCAAAAACTTTTACTTTAAGTTTTGAACCTGTAGTAACCTCACCTGCAGCTAAATTAAACTGCTTCCCTTTTGAAAATGGAATGTAGCGCAATGAATCAATTGGATATTTTTCAGCAAAAATTGAATCTAAAACATTAACCCGAATGGTATCCCTTTTAATCATACCTTTTTCAATGGCTTCTTTCTCTGTAATTTTTCCAAGAAAATCTTCGTCTATTTCACCAATTTTTTTAATGATAACTAATGAATCATATTTAACAAAATTGATTAAGGTATCAAAGCTGCCGGTAAATCTGCCATAAACATCTTTATAGGCTAATTCAGCGGTGCGAATTTCTTTCAGATTTTGAATTACCATGTCATATCTGTGAGTTTGCTCCTTTTTAAACCGGATAGGTTTTGCAATACTTTCAACTAATAAGTAAGATAATACTACAATCAAAATCCCTAGAATAATCTGAATAACAGTTTTCATTATATTTTCTTTTAAGTTAAGTTTATTATACTACTGAATAACCAATTTGCTGTGGAATCTTTTGTTTTATATGAAATACTTGGTAGTGATCTATTTAATTTAAAATTCCATAAAAACATCAAAACAATTTTAATAAGTTTGGATGCAAATTTAAAAATAAATTTAGTTCATCAATTACGGAATTGCATTTTTCCTGATAAAATGATAAAAAATCATATTTCTGATTTGTTTAAGAAAAATTTGGGTAACGAACCTACATTGGATCAGCAGTTATTATTCGATCAATTGGCTGAATTTATTTGGGATTATTCGGAATTGAAAACTTCGCAAGATAAAGTTTTTATTGTGAAAGGTTTTGCTGGTACAGGTAAAACATCGGTGGTAAGCGCGTTAGTAAAGAGTTTACCTGAAATGCAATTAAAATCGGTATTATTAGCTCCTACGGGAAGAGCAGCCAAAGTGTTATCAAGTTATTCCGGTAAAGCAGCATCAACTATACATAAAAAAATATATCGACAGAAGACTCAAAAAGATGGTTTTTCGGAATTTAAACTGGATAAAAACCTTCACCGGAAGACAATATTTATTGTCGATGAGTCATCAATGATTGCTAATGAATCGCGAGAAAATTCAATTTTTGGTTCTGGTAAAGTCCTCGATGATTTGTTAGAGTATGTATATAGTGGTTCCGATTGTAAACTAATTCTTGTGGGTGACACCGCTCAATTGCCACCAGTTGGTTTAACTGTCAGTCCGGCGCTTGAATCAACAATTATTGACCAAATGGGATTTGTTGTGAATGATTTTGAACTGAAACAAGTTGTTAGGCAGTCAGTAGATTCAGGTATATTGCACAATGCTACTTTAATACGAAATATAATTACCGCTAATAGTTCAGGATATCCTGAATTAAAGGCCGCCGGTTTTCCAGATATCCGAAGAATTTCCGGTGGCGATTTAATTGAAGAATTGGATAATTGCTATCAAAAATTTGGGTTGGATCAAACTATTGTTATTTGTCGTTCGAATAAAAGAGCCAATCGTTTTAATGAAGGCATCCGAAAATCAATTCTTTGGAGAGAAGAGGAGCTTTCCGTAGGGGACTATTTAATGGTAGTGAAAAACAATTACTATTGGTTGAAAGCAGATGAATTGGAGAAAACTGAATTTATTGCCAATGGCGATATTGCCGAAGTAACTAGAGTGGGTAAGTATAAAGAATTATATGGGTTCCGGTTTGCCGATGTTTCACTCCGGTTTTTTGATTATGACAACTTGGAAATTGATGCACAGGTGATGGTTGATACCTTAATATCTGAAACAGCCTCACTTTCGAGTGAAGAAAATCAGCGATTGTTTTACTCCGTTATGGAGGATTATGCCGAGCTAAATACCAAGAAAGAACGGATAAAAAAAGTAAAAGAAAACCCATATTTTAATGCATTACAAATAAAGTTCAGCTATGCTGTTACCTGCCATAAGGCACAGGGCGGTCAGTGGAAAGCAGTATTTCTTGATCAAGGATGGTTCACCGATGATATGCTAAATACCGAATATTTGCGGTGGTTATACACTGCTTTCACCCGTCCGTTGGAAAGGCTTTATTTGGTTAATTTCAAAGATGAGTTCTTTGTTGAATAAAGGGTCAACAATTGCTTTAAGGTAATTTGTATATTAGTACCATGAGAGTGAAACAGATTCGGCATACCATTATAGTAGGTGTAATTGCTTTAATTGGGATAATTAGTATCCAAGTTTATTGGCTCTTTACAACCTGGAATTTGCAGCAGGAAAAGCTGGATGAGAGTATCTGGCTTGCTTTAAAAAAAGTTTCGGCTGAAATAAATGTACTTCATGGTTGTTTACCCAATGATCTTAATCCGGTTCAACAACGAACTGAGACTTGCTATCTGGTTGATGTTGGATGTGAATACAATCAAGCAAATTTGGAATATTTAGTGCACACAAATTTTAATAAAGTTAACCTGAATATACAACATGAAATTGTCATTTATGATTGCAATTTGAATGATTTGGTTTACATAGGCCGATTTTCAGGTTCGGGTGAAAAAATTGAAGATTCTGAGAATTTAAAATTTTGTCAAGAATCAGTCAGCAATGACATTGTTTATTTCTTTTGTATTAATATTTCAGGTCGCAATGATTATTTGTTCAGGAAGATGCGGCTATGGATCATGTTATCATTGATTGTTTTAATAATTGTGCTATTTTTTACGTACACTATATTTTCCTTTTTCAAACAAAAAAAATTAGCGGAATTGCAAAAGGATTTTATTAACAACTTGACTCATGAATTTAAAACGCCCATATCCTCAATACAAATTGCTAGTGATGTATTGCTTGGTTATGAGAACGAGAAAATCCCTCCACGTTATACAAATTATGCCCGTCTTATCAAACAGGAAAATGCAAGGTTAAATCTGTTGGTGGAAAATGTGTTACGAGCCGCTAGAATTGAAAACGGAAAAACTATAATGGATATTCAGATTATCGATGTTCATGAGGCACTTGAGGAGGTTTTTACTGATGGGTTTTTAAAAAGCCAAACTAAACAAATAACTTTGATTAAGCAGTTGAATGCAAGCAATTCTAAAGTTTTAGCCGATAAACTGCATTTCACAAACCTGCTATTTAATCTTACCGATAATGCCATTAAATACAATGATAAGGAGCAAGTAGTAATAACTTTAGAAACTCAAATGGTTAATAATCATATTATTCTTTCATTTTTTGATAACGGTATCGGAATTCCCTTAAAATATAGGAAGAAAGTATTTGCAAAGTTTTTTCGGATTCCTACGGGTAATATCCATGATGTAAAAGGATT
>DYQV01000209.1 GCA_020719105.1 Rikenella microfusus | reverse complement strand
TAAGTTGAGTGATTTGACCCCCCGAGGACTCGGGGGACAAAGCGCTTTACTTATTCGCCGCGGCGAACCGACCTAAAAATTGTTGTAACTCACCAAACAGATGAACCGTTAAAAGTGAGTTACTTACAATTTCTTAGTCGATTGAGTGATTTACCTTTTCAAATCGCTCAATTTGGGTACTATTCTTATCTTTTGGGGCATTGCCTCAATTATGGTTTACCTTATACAAAAAGCAAATCAAAGAATAAATACTTTTTGGGTATCATTCTTTTAAAAATCCATTAATTTTGCGGCTCGTAAATTTTAATCAAAATCTATGTTTTCACTTTTCAAAAAGGAAATTGCCGGATTTTTCAGCACCTTAACAGGCTATATTGCAATCATCGTTTTTCTTTTGGCAACCGGCCTTTTTATGTGGGTTATCCCCGGCGAAAACAACGTACTTGATAAAGGTTATTCCGATTTGGAGTCATTTTTTGTGTTGGCGCCCTGGATATTTATGTTTTTAATTCCAGCCATTACCATGCGCCTTTTTGCCGATGAAAAAAAATCCGGAACCATTGAATTATTGCTCACTCGACCCATTTCCGACCAATCCATTGTTTTAAGCAAATATTTCGCAGCGCTTACCATTGTTGCTATAGCTATTATACCAACCTTTAGTTACTTTATTTCCATTTATTTATTAGGCAATCCGGCTGGTAATATAGATATGGGAGGCACTTGGGGTTCCTTCCTGGGTCTGTTTTTTTTAGCTGCAGTGTATGTTTCGTTGGGTATTTTTTGTTCATCGCTCACCGATAATACCATTGTGGCTTTCATCCTAAGTTTGGTTGTTGTTTTTGTCTTTTTTTACGGATTCGATGCAGCCAGTACCTTGGTATCATTTAAAAAAGCGGAATACATTCTCCAGGAACTCAGTATTTACAAGCATTACCGTTCCATGAGCCGAGGTGTAATTGACACCCGTGATTTAGTATATTTTATTGCCGCTATGGTACTTTTTATTTCACTTACCAAAATAAAACTACAAAGCCGCAGGTGGTAATATTTAAAAATAAATGGCTATGAAACGCAACGAATTAAAAAAAGATAACATTCTCCAACTTATAGTCATTATCAGTATGGTAATACTGATTTCTATTCTTTCAGGGTTTCTGTTTACACGATTTGATTTGACCTCCGACAAAAGGTACACTCTCTCAAAACATACGAAATCTATGTTAAGGGAATCGGAAGACATAATCTATTTCAAAGTTTATCTGAATGGCGATTTACCGGCGGGTTTTTTACGCCTGCAAAACTCTGTGCGCGAAATACTTGATGAATTTAGGGCTTTTGGAAAGGATAACATTCAATACGAGTTTATCGATCCGGCCGGCAGTACTGACAAAAAAACACGGAACGATGTATTCCGGCAATTATATGAGAAGGGGTTAGAACCAACAAATTTGCAGGTTAAAGAAAAAGATGGAACTACAAGTCAAAAGATAATTTTTCCAGGCATCCTAGTTTCCTATCGGGGAACCGAAGTTGCCGTTAATATTTTGAAAAATTATGTAGGCTATTCACCCGAAGGCAATCTGAATTCATCCATCCAATCGTTGGAATACGAATTAAGCTTCGCCATGCAAAAATTAATGACCCAAAAACCTCCGAAAATTGGGTTTTTGGAAGGGCATGGAGAATTGAATCCTTTGTCCGTGGATGATATAGCCAAGACCTTAGCCAATTATTATGTGCTTCAACGGGTTTCAATCAATGAATACCTTTATAGCTTGCGTGATACCTTAGGAAAAAACAACTTTGATTTGGTTGTTATTGCCAAACCAGAGAAACCTTTTTCAGAAAAAGACAAATTTATACTAGACCAATATTTAATGAATGGGGGCCACCTGCTTTGGCTTATCGATCCAGTAAATATAAGTCTCGACAGCCTATCTCGCAGCCGCTCCACCTTAGCTATGGGAAACCCACTGAATCTCGACGACCAACTATTTAAATATGGCATACGTTTGAATCAAAATTTAGTGCAAGACATGCAATGCGCAACCATTCCGGTAAATACAGGAATGGTTGGACAACCTGCAAAATTTGCTCCTGCTCCTTGGGTATATTTTCCTTTACTGGTGCCCTCCGATAAAAATCCAATTACTAAAAACCTTGATATAATAAAATCGCAGTTTGCCAGTGTTATCGATACGGTAGGTGAATCTGGAGCTATTCAAAAAACCATTTTACTAACCACCTCAAAATACAGCCGAATTGTAAATGCACCTGCACTTATTGACTTATCGGTTATAAATGAAAAAATTGAACCCAGTCGGTTTAATAAATCGTATTTACCTGTAGGCGTTTTATTAGAAGGAACTTTCAAATCGGCCTTCGCGAACCGGGTTTCACCATTAATAAGCAACAATCAGCAAATAGGTTTTTTAAAAGTAAGCAAACCGGCTAAGATGATTGTTTTTTCCGATGGCGATATGATACAAAATAGCACCCAGCAAAACGAAGGTAAGTTAGAAGCATTGCCATTGGGGTACGATAGATACACCCGACAAACCTATGGAAACAAAGAACTAATGCTAAATTCCATTAACTATTTATGCAATAGACAAGGGTTGATGGAAACCCGCTCAAAGGAATTTAAACTTAGAATGCTTGATAAACCCAAAATTTTGAGCCAGCGGGTTGTTTGGCAATTCATAAACATCGTTTTACCCGTTTTATTAGTAATAGCATTCGGGATGATCTACCATCTCGTAAGAAAGAAAAAATTTGCAAATTAACAATCATAATTCAATGAAAAATCGAAAAATAGTATATGTAATTCTTGTAATTCTGGCAATTACAACCACTTATTTTATTACCACAAACAGCCATGCAACTATAAAAAAAGAATTGCGCGATTTTGCAATAGAAGACACCGCTTCAATTGATAAAATATTTTTGGTTGACAAAGAAAACAACTCCATTTTGCTGGAACGTACCCCCTCGAACTGGAAATTAAATAATACTTATTTTGCGCGTCAGGATTTAGTAAATGTGCTGCTAAAAACCATGTTACGGATCCGGGTAAAAGAGCCGGTTGCTATTTCAGCCCGTGAAAATATCATTAAAAGTTTGGCAGTAAAATCAACTAAAGTTGAAATTTATCAGCAAGGCAAACTCTCAAAAGTATTTTATGTAGGCGGTCCTACCCAAGATTCCTACGGTACGTATATGATACTTGAAAACTCAGCCAGCCCTTTTATAATGGAGATTCCAGGTTTTAGAGGCTATCTTTCGCCCCGGTTCTCAACTTATTTGATAGAATGGAAAGCACAAATAGCATTTGCCATACCTTTGAAAGAAATTAGCGAAGTAACTGTTCAAAACCATCAAAAAAAAGATGCCTCATTCAAAATAGTACATAATGACAATAACTTTGAAATGTATTCTTGGCCTGAAAATAAAAGCATTGAACAATTTGACACCATGAAAGTAAAAAGATTTTTAATGGAATTCCGAAATAAAAATTTTAATAAGTACATTGAAGATGTGCCTACAGAATGGCAAGATTCAATCAAAGCCAGTGTCCCTATGTACACAATTAATGCAATTACAAAAAAAGGAAATGTAACTCAGGCAAAAGCATACAGTAAACCTGGCTGGGGAAATATGGATTTTCTTGGCAACCCAATGGATACTGACCAAGATAACTTTTTTCTTCTGATAAATAATAATGATTTTGTGTATGCACAA
The DNA here is from genome assembly GCA_020719105.1 of Rikenella microfusus. Classification (GTDB taxonomy): domain Bacteria; phylum Bacteroidota; class Bacteroidia; order Bacteroidales; family SZUA-534; genus GWE2-40-63. The sequence goes on along the minus strand of DYQV01000209.1, from coordinate 1,445 downwards.
TATTATACTTTTGACCCGTTATTTGTTGATATAAAAAGTTTCATAAAAGATTAAGTTTTATTTTGCCTGTTATAAGAATAATTTTGATAATTTTGGGTTCTTAAAGACTAAATATTTTACTATGAATTTTATCGTTTCTAGCTCATTGATGCTTCAACACTTACAGGCTGTTAGCCGTGTAATCAGCTCTAAAAACACTCTTCCAATTCTGGATAATTTTTTATTCCAGCTTAAAGGAAATGAATTAGTGGTAACCGCCTCCGATTTGGAAACCACATTAATAACTCACATTCAGTTAGACAGTGCCAGTGAAGAAGGTGAAGTTGCCATTGAGGCAAAACGGATTACCTCCATATTAAAAGAATTTCCGGAACAACCCCTCACATTCAATATTGATAAGGATGCCCTTACCGTTGATATTGTATCGGAAAATGGAAAGTTCAGCATTATGGGACAAAACAGTGCCGATTTTCCACAGTTGCCGGAACTTAAAAAAGGAGCTCATTCGGTTACCTTATCCTCCGATGTATTATTGATAGGTGTAAGTAAGGCATTATTTGCTGCATCAAACGATGAGTTGCGACCTGTAATGACCGGTATTAATATTGAATTATCATCCGATCACATGACCTTTGTTGCCTCCGATGCCCACAAACTAGTGCGCTACCGCAGGACTGATGTAAAAGCCGATGAAACAGCTTCATTCATTTTGCCTCAAAAACCGGCAGGATTATTAAAAAACATATTACCAAAAGATAACAGTGCAGTTACTTTAATATTTGATCAAAAAAATGCGATAATAGAATTTAGTAGCTACAAATTGGTATGTCGCTTAGTGGAAGGAAATTATCCAAATTATGAAGCCGTAATTCCAAAAGATAATCCAAACAAATTGACCATTGACCGGCTTGATTTTTACAACTCGCTGCGCCGCGTTTCCGTTTTCTCAAATCAAGCAAGCAATCTTATAAAATTATTGCTCACCGCTAATCAACTAACCGTTTCAGCTCAAGATATTGATTTTTCCATTTCAGCACATGAGCGAGTAAAATGTCAGTTTGATGGCGATGATATGGAAATAGGATTCAAATCGCTTTTCTTAATTGAAATTTTGGCAAACTTATCGAGTGCCGATGTGGTTATGAACCTCTCTGATCCAACTCGTGCCGGTATTTTAGTTCCACTCGAAACTGAATCGGAACATGAAGACGTATTGATGCTTTTAATGCCAATGATGCTTAATGGTTAGTATCAACAGATAAAAATACAAGCCGCTTATATATTGAGCGGCTTTTTTTTTCATTTCGCATTAAATCATAATAAATAAATTAGGGGGTATTTCATCAACACTGCACAAATTCAAATCGAAGCTAGTCCTCCCTTGGGGGATTCCGATCGCAATCGGAACAAAGGGCGGTGGGGGAAAATAACAAAATGTATATGTA
>DYQV01000208.1 GCA_020719105.1 Rikenella microfusus | reverse complement strand
CCATCGCACATTCATACCTGAGCAAAGCGAAAGGTATGAATAAAGCGGGCTAATACAGCCCGATCATTTAATTCTGCAAATAGTACTTATCGTTTAAGAATAATCCGTTCGCCCAACATTTTAGCAATGGAAATTTTAAACTTGGTATAAGCCAAATATTTGTCGTAAAGCGGAGCCAACAATTCTTCTTGAATTTCGGGTAAATCAACGGATTTTAACTCCGTTTCAATACTATGTAAAATAGTTAGCACCAATTCATACTTATATCCTGAAATCGCACTATCAATAACATGTTTCAGGTTATCTTCCTCGGTAGCAATGTATGTACCTTTTTTACTCCACATTTTACTTATAGGAAATCCTTCGGTTAACAGATCTGCCGCTGCTTTTGAAACCAATTCATTTTTATGCTGAGTAAAATAGGTGTTTGTTAAAACCGTTCCCTGAATATAATGGTGGCGATATTCATCAAAGATTAATTTATATACAGGAGACTGAATTTCAACTTCATCTTCCAATTCACGGCAAATATAACTTGCTGCTGAAATGTTTTCTTCCGGATGATCATCGCTGGCTGAAATGGTAAAAAGCACTTTTTCCCCATGGGTTAATAAAAGGCGAATGATTTCTTTTTCGTACAGTTCGAATTTATTTGAAACGGGTAATTGAATATTTAACGCTTCTCCGGCCGGATTCACCGGGGTATTTTGTTCCCTTTTCCAGCTTTGTTCCCTTTTTTTGAAAAGAATCTTATTTATTTCGGAATGAATGATTCTTTCGTCAACAGCCATTAATCCGGAGCATTCCTTTACATAAATGGCCCGTGTAATGGTATCGGGTATTACGGCAATGGTGCGGACAATATCAGCAATCAAGTTGGCTTTTTTAACCGGATCGTCTTGTACCTCATTCAATAAAAGACGGGTTTTAAAGGTTATAAAGTCCGACTCGCTGGCTTTAATAAAATCATAAAGTTCTGTGGCACTGTGTTTGTGAGCAAAAGAATCGGGATCTTCACCATCAGGCAGAAGAACTACTTTAACATTCATACCTTCTTCAAGCACTAAATCAATTCCCCGAAGTGCGGCCTTAATTCCGGCGGCATCGCCATCGTAAAGCACGGTAACATTGGGTGTAAACCGCCTCATTAACCTTATTTGGTCGATGGTTAGGGCTGTTCCCGATGAGGCTACCACATTTTCAAGTCCTGCCTGGTGCATGCTCATCACATCGGTATAACCTTCCACCAAATAAACCTTATCGTTTTGGGTAATGGCTTTTTTTGCAAGATACAACCCATACAGGTTTTTGCTTTTATGGTATATCTCCGATTCAGGAGAGTTCAGATACTTTGCCAGATTTTTGTCGGCACGCAGCGTTCTTCCACCAAAACCCACCACACGGCCCATTAAATTGTGAATTGGAAATATAACCCTCTCGTTAAACCGATCGAAAAGGGTTCCGTCGTCCCTTTTAATGGATAATCCGGTATCGATCAAGTATTTTTCTTTGTATCCCTTTGTGATAGCGTGAGTTGAAAAGGCGTCGCGCGTTTTGCGGCAATAACCCAATTCAAATTTTTTGATGATGTGATCGTTAAATCCCCGCTCTTTAAAGTATTTTAAGCCAACAGCTCTTCCTTCCTCCGATTCATGAAGGTTGTGTGTAAAAACGGTTTGGGCAAAAGTATTTACAATGAGCATGCTTTCGCGCGCATCTTTTTGCTCCTTTTCTTCTGTGCTTTCTTCTTTTTCCTGAACCTCGATGTGGTATTTTTTTGCCAGCCACTTCAAGGTATCTACATAGGTAAGCTGCTCGTGCTCCATTATAAAGTTCACCGAATTGCCCCCTTTTCCGCAGCCAAAACATTTGTAGATACCTTTGGCGGGAGACACCGTGAAAGAGGGTGTTTTCTCGTTATGAAAAGGGCAATTTCCTAGATAGTTGACGCCCCGTTTTTTTAAATTAACGAAATCGGAAACCACCTCCACAATATCGGAGGCATCAAATATTTTGTCAATGGTTTCTTTGTCAATCATAAAAAACTAAAAACGAACGAGTTAAAAACAACTTAAAAAAGAGTTGATAATTGGGGTGAAAATACAAATATTCAGGCCAATTTCGAACGAAAACCAAGGAATGAACCAATTCTTATCAAAAATACTAAAAAGGGAAACGATTCGGGACCGGGATATTAAAAGAAAAATTATTTTTGTTTCAAATCAACCCGAATGGATATAATACTTATCGCCACCGCTCCCGTTTTTATCATCCTGTTTTATATCTATTACCGCGACAAATACGAGCATGAACCTATTGCATTGCTTATAAAGGGGTTGCTGGCAGGCTGTTTGGCGATAATCCCCGTCATGTTTTTTGAATATTGGATGCAATATTTGGGAAGCCAATTTACCGGTTTAAATTCCGCGGCATGGAATGCTTTTATGGTGGCGGCTTTGGTGGAAGAGGTGTTCAAATTTGCGGCGGTCTATTTTCTGATTTGGCGAAACCCAAATTTCAACGAAGAGTTCGATGGTATTGTATATGCCGTTTTTGTGTCGTTGGGGTTTGCCTTAGTTGAAAACATGATGTACGTTTTTGACAAAGATGCCGGGTTTCAGGTTGGCTTGATGCGTGCTTTTACTGCTGTTCCGGCTCATGCCATGTTTGGCGTCATGATGGGCTATCGGTTGGGATTGGCAAAATTTATCCCCCGCAAACGCGCCCACTATCTGTTGATGGCTTTTTTGGTTCCGTTTTTTTTCCATGGGGTTTACGATTTTATCCTGATGAGCCAAAAACCATTATTAATACTTCTGTTTATTCCTTTTGTAATGTATTTGTTGTGGCGGAGCATCATCCGGATGAGGGAATTGGTTCGGAACTCCTTTTTTAAACCCGAAAATGATCCGGAATAAGATAGTAAGGTGAGATTTGAGCGCAGCGGAAAATAGCTTAACTTAGGTTTAAATCTGAAATCGCACATCGTTATTCTTCCATCGTTAATCCTTATAATTGTCCGCGGAATGAATCGCCGGCATATTGCAGGCTTTTGGCAATAAGGTGTTTTTCCCTATCCCGTAATTCTTTTTGCAAACTCCGGTTTACAAAGAATTTGTACCTTTGAAAAAAGATTGATTTATGTCGGGGATTTACATTCATGTTCCATTTTGCAAGCAGCGATGCTATTACTGTGATTTTTTTACCTCTACTCAAATCAACCAAAAGCCAGAGTTGGTATTGGCATTAATTCAAGAAATAGAACTTCGGAAAGATTGGTTGGCCGGCGAAAAAGTTAAAACCATATATTTTGGTGGAGGCACCCCTTCGTTATTATCGGTTGATGAAATTAATAGTATTTTGACGGTTATTTTTCAGTATTTCGAAGTCATTCAAAATCCCGAAATAACCCTGGAAGCAAACCCAGACGATCTCTCGTTAAAATATATTACCGAATTAAAAAGTACCCGGGTAAACAGACTGAGCATAGGAATTCAGTCTTTTATTGATGCTGATTTAGTAATGATGAATCGGAGGCATACTGCGCAGCAAGCCATTGATTCTGTTATAAACGCACAAAATTGCGGATTTAACAACATCAGTACCGATCTTATTTATGGACTGCCCGGCAGTAATGAAAAGAACTGGCTGCTGAATCTCGAAAAAATGGTATCCTTGAAAATACAGCATTTATCAGCGTATCATCTTACCTATGAAAAGGGCACTGTATTTGACGATAGAAGAAAAAAACAAAAACTATTTCCCGTTTCGGAAGAAGAGAGTATATCACAATTTAACCGGTTAATGGATTGGGCTGCACAACATGGTTTTGAACACTATGAAATCTCCAATTTTGCAACAGAGGGTTTTTATTCAAAACACAATACCAATTATTGGAAACAAGAAAAATATCTGGGCATTGGTCCTGCAGCACATTCCTATAACATTCACAGTCGAGCATGGAATCCGTCCAATATCAGCCAATATATTAATGCAATAAAAAAATTGAGGCCAGAGTTTGAAACAGAAACACTTACTTTGATTGACAAGCACAACGAGTTTTTGATAACCTCGTTGAGGACTCAGTGGGGAATTGATTTAATAGCCTTTGAAAATCAATTTGGCAAGGAATGGAAAGAGCGTTTGATGCAACAGGCAAAAACCTATATTGAGAATCAAAAATTGAACAGAAAAAACCAAAGTTTGTTGTTAACCAAAGAGGGTATTTTCGTTTGCGATGCTATATTAACGGAGTTAATTATTGAATCAGAATAAACGGTGAAACACAAATTATTGATACCTTGTTTGTTAAACGGATTGGGATTTGTAAGCCTATCACAACCAAATAAAGTAATAATCGAAGCGAGCAATGAGGAGTTTGCCAACTTAATGATGGAGTACAGCAACGAGATTATTATTGACGTTCGGGATACAGCATTTTACAACAACCAGCTTATTCATGAAGAAATTCCTAAATATAAAAGCAGCCATGATAAAAAAGAATTTAGTAATACTAACCGGGGCAGGCATGAGTGCCGAGAGCGGGATAAGCACCTTCCGGGATTCCGGAGGATTGTGGGACAAATACCGAATTGAGGATGTGGCAACTCCTGAAGCATTTCAAGCAAACCCAAAATTGGTGCTTGATTTTTACAACGCCCGGCGCAAACAACTGGATGATGTTGAACCCAATAGAGGCCATTTGATATTAGCTCAGCTACAAAAGCTGTTTAATGTACAAATCATTACCCAGAATGTAGATAATTTGCATGAGCGGGCCGGCAGCAAATCGGTATTGCACTTACACGGAGAATTAACCAAGGTGAGGAGCACCCGGTTTCCGGATTTAATTTACGAAATAGGTACAAAAGGCATTTATATAGGCGATGTTTGTGAAAAAGGAGCTCAATTACGACCACATATCGTTTGGTTTGGCGAAGCCGTTCCGGCTATTGACAAGGCCGTTGAGATTAGCAGTAAAGCCGATGTTTTTGTGGTCATTGGTACTTCTTTGAATGTATATCCAGCAGCGGGGCTTATCATGTATGCTCGCCCGGAGGTTCCGAAATATATCATTGATCCTTCTTCAATTGAAATCCCATCAGGAATGAATTTTACTGTAATACAAAAAAAGGCCGTTGAAGGCTGTAAGGAGCTTGAAGAATGGTTAAAAAAAAACCTTTAACTATGAAA
>DYQV01000207.1 GCA_020719105.1 Rikenella microfusus | reverse complement strand
TAAATTTGTTTTATGTTAATGCTAAAAGGGAGCAAAAACTACCTTTTTTGTCTCATTTATTTTGTCAGATTTAATGTTTAAAAGATATATTCCATAGTTAATATTAATAATAGCAAGCGATATAAAGGCATTCCGGCAATATTCATGAGCAAATAATATCGTTCCGTTGACATCGTAAAGTCTGGCTGTAAAATTCTCATCTTTATTCCCAATACAATTTATATTTAATTCACTGTTTGTAGGATTTGGATACACTATAAATTCATTAGAGTTATTAGCTGAAAAATCAGCATCGATTCCCAATGGCAACCCATCCTCATAAAAGGGTGAACCATGCATGGCAGCTGATGATTTCCAATAATTAGATTCATTTGGGTCATCATCTGGATTCGCCAATTTTGAAACCAATGAATTTCCAAGCCCATCAGGCTCAATAGGCCATGGATCGGTATCGTTAAAGGTAAAATTCATAACCACTGTTCCTTTGCTATTAAAAATTATAACTTCCTCGCCCGAATTAGTAAAATTACCTGCAAAGTTGCCAGAAGCAACTAATCCATATCTATCATAAAGCTTTGAAGGTTTTGCTGCTACTACAAAATATTGCTGAGGTGCAAGAAGCAAATTATCAGGAAATTTATATTCTATACCTGAAATAAATTCCAACCCTGATAAATTAATGGCAGATGTAAAACCGGTGTTTTTAAATTCAATAAATTCAAAATTATCGCTTTGAATTGTATCAGTTCCTGCAATACTATCCAGTGGATGATAATGCAATTCAGTTACTTTTAATTTTGAGTATTTTACTTGTTCCGCAATAAAATCAATTTTCCGCATTGCGCTCCAATTTCCATTATAGTAAACTCTTGTTTTAACCATTGCTGATTCAGGAATAGAAAGCGTTCCACCAGACTCAACTTTTATTGCTTTTGGTGAGAGTTCGCCTCCAACCATGCGCGGATCATCACCCAGTAAGGTATAGTATATTTCTCCTTTCGAAGCACTGAAAGTAATGGTTGTGGCCGAACTTAGAAAAACCTTCTCATCTAATATTTTGCTACCATTCATGCTAATAATTGCCGCTGAAACAGATGGATAAAGTTCATACTCCAATAACTGGGCAATCAAAGTATCCCCTCTGTAAGGGAAATAGTTGTTCCGAATGGTATTCAATTCATTTTCCCAGTCAGCTTTGGTATATGCAAACCCTGATTTTGTATCTCCCCATCTGGCTGATTCCGCAATAACTGCCATATCAACCTGTGCAGCCCTATAATTGAGTCGTTCAAGGCAAGCCGCTTCAGAAAAAACTCCATTCCCGTTCAATCGGCTATAAGCCAAATCGGCAAATCGCTGGCGGTATTCTTTATTTGAAACCAATTGGTGATGTAACCATTGCGTGTGGAATCCTTCAAAACCATATACTTCCATTCTATCATATCCTGTCCGATAACCAATATTTACTCTATTTTCATTCAGTCCAATACCAGGTCCAGAAGAATAACCTATCATCATGGTATGTTCCGCATCGTGGACAAGGAATTTAAAACCTTGTGATTTGTCATTCCGATTCTTAATAGCATACATGTTATTCGGATGTTTATTATTTCCAAATGCTGAAACCGGCGAATCGTAGTTTCCTGTATAGAAAATACTAATCATATAATCGATTAAATTATCAATGTCAACCAGTACTTCAGAATTCTTAATGGGAACTCCATTAGCATTCTTGCCTTCCAATTTAAAGTAATTGGCATTAGCGGCATATCCTTTATTGGTAATATCCCATACTGCATTCCATTTATCCAAATTACCATCGGTAGCCGATATATTATAATCGGAAACTCCTCCGATTTTCAACACATCCCAATCTTCCTCTTTACCACCGAGATAATCAGTTGCAAAACGGGCCTCAGACCGTTCTTGTGTTTGAAACAATCCCCAATACATTCCATTCAGGTACAAATGGTAATACCTGCTTCTTGTGTAAGGACTTCCTGTTTCTCCCTGGGCATCGCGCGTAAAAACTTCGCGAACAAACGTATTGAATTGACCGGCATCATTGCTCCAGCTATAATTTTGTTCGCAGCGCAAATCAACTTTATCAAAATGGGTTACTCCTTCAGCTTCAAAAAGTGGAAAATGCAATAAACTGTCCCCATATTCCTTTCTAAAAAATAAACGGAAGGCATGCTTGGGGTAATTGCCATGTCGGCTCCAACCTCCTCTAATTCTGAGGCCTGCATTTAGATTAAAACCCGTTGTACCATTTGGGTTAATAAGTTCAACAGCACACTGGCGCTCCCAATCCCGCCCTTCTTGCATGGCATTTACATAGATACCTGAATCGGAATTAAATAAGCTAGAATTATCGGTAACTAAAGAAATGGTAGGTATATCCAAAAAAGAAGTCTCGAATTGATCTTTGTACTCGGTGCTATTCACTACATCGGGATCCATGGCTAAATCAATTTCCTGTCCATTAAAATATCCAATGGGAGGCCAGTCCCACCCGGGATGCGTTTGAGTTTTAACGCGATCCAAATAAATATAGGTTCGCAATTCCGGTTTTGAAGCTAAAAACCCCTCTTTAATAATTGATGCACGCACTACTACAGCAGGTGTTGTCCCTCTGTTTGTAGTACTGACAGGATTAATTATAACCTGTGTGGTTGCAGTTCCGGTGATTCGGGTTGAAGAAATTTGCGGATTACTTCCATCGAGAGTATAAACAACAATAGCTTCTGGTACTTGCGTAGTCATCGTCAAGGTCATATTCGATTGATAGAACCCCGATGGTTTATCAAAAATAATCCCTGCAGTATCAATTAATTCCGGTAATGTGGGTATCGCAATTGAGGCGTTCATGCTCATATCAAAATAAAAATCGGAACTTCCTGTTAGGGAAGTATTGCAACAAAAAACAGCCAACGTGTTTTCTCCCTCAACTATTGAAAAGTCTGATGTCAACAATTTAATGGTCTCCACCTCACCAAATTCATGCAACCCATTTGAGAGGGCATTGTAGGTTAATACTTCAGGTGCCTGTCGACGTAATATCTCAATTCCATTAATAAAAAGAACAAAACCATCATCCCAATCAGCCTTTATTGAAATTTCCTGAATCAAATCAGCTTGTTGCACAGTAAACTTCGTACGCAAATATAGGGTAGAATAATTTCCCTGCATATCAGTCAACTCGGTTCCACCGGTACCATCACCGTAACGAAATGGGGCATTTCCTGTTAACCAAGTTGCATCATTAAAATCGGAATTTATCCAATTGGAACTTAAATCAACAGCAGAAGATCCTTTTAAGTACTTATAAGAAGATTGGACTGGAAAATTTATTTGTGCCTGTATGGTGGTGGTAATTATTAATAGGAGCAAAAAAGAAAAGGCCGTAGGTATAAGTAGAGTTGATTTTATCATGATTTTATTCTTCAAATTAGCAGTGTTGCCCGTTAAAAGGTCACCTGTTTAACAACAAAGATGCCACATTTAAAGCACTTGAGCAAATTATTTCCGCTATTGATTTGCAATAAAAACAAACTTGACTTGGATAAAATGAGTTTCCAACAGATCAAAACAAAAACAAAAAAACCCGCTATAAACACTTAGTTTACAGCGGGTTAATAATTTTAAAAGTGCCCAGAACAAGGGCACTGTAAAATTTTAAAGATATTTAATATTTCACTTTTTAATTGGGTAAAACAGTTTTAAGAATTCATCAGATGCTTACATTTGCATTTCCCAATATTGGGAGGGATTAATTTGTTTTTACGGTGGAATTAGCACAGGTTTGTTTTTGACCATCAAAATTATACTGGCACTAGAATATATTAAAAAAGCCCCAATTAAGGGGCTTTGCTATTCTATATCTTATTGTTTTATTTCATTTAAACACGAGCAGTATGCTCGCGCCAGAATGAAAAACCATAATAATTTAGTGTGGTGCAACTTTATAGTACATATCCTTTTGAGAGTCATATAGTTTAATGATTTTAAGTTGTTTCTCTGTTTTTTTAAAGAAAAAAACCAAATCTTTAGATAAACTATCCTTTTTAATTGATATTGCAACAATCAATATTTGACTATTTGCAAAAAAGGGCTCTGAATATACAACTAAGCTGTTGCTAACATTAACAGTATCTGAAATCACCTTTTTATCAAACATTTTTTCTCTTATTTCAGCAGATATTAATTTATTTTCTCTTTCATTGATGTATTTCTGAATAGTATCATTGATATTATATCCCAAATCTGAACAAGACTCATATACCTTTAGCAATAAACCCTTAAATTGAGTATTATCAAATTTATTGAAAATAAAAACTTCACTATTCCCAACATTAGATAAAGTGTAACCAAAAACAGCCTTCCATTCTTGATCTGTCAATTCCTGATTTTGCTTTACAAAATTATTACATCCAAAAACGAATGTTACCGCAAAGATAATTACTGTTTGTTTCATTTTTTCTCAGTTGTTGATACTACATGCTTGTCGGTACCAGTTCTGTCTGGAACCACTAAAGTTGAGTCGCCATAAGGGTCGGTAAATAAAAGTGAGTCTCCGGTTTGATTCTGAAATTGACTATATCCATTATCTCCTCCAACTCTTTGCCAATCACTGTACTTTCCTTTTGGCTGTCCTTTTTCATCAACTTCTTCCCCTCTATTATTTGTTTTGTTTTTAGCATTTATCTCCGCATCAGTAGTCTCCTTTGGTTCATTAATTTCACTGCCAATTTGAGACCAAATATCTAATGCATCCCTAATAAAATCTAATAATCTTGATGCAGAAGAAACTCCAAACAGCGGCATAAAACTTGAAATATCCATTCTTTCAGCAGAATTATTTTGTTCTGTTTCTTGGCTTTGCCCTACACCATTCCAAACCATCCAATATCCTCCTCTACTACTACTGCTCCTTTGTGCTGTAACAGTAACTTCAGGAATTGGGGGTGCAACATATGTTGTATCCATTCCGAAAGGATCAATCAAATTTATTGGATTATTAAAACAATAATGATAAGAAGTAGTATTAAAGTGCCACTCTGTAAGGGGGTCAACCGTAGTAAACCTTCCCAACTGCGGGTCATAGAACCTAGCCCCGTAATCATACCAATCCAAATTAAAGTCCTGCTGCAACTCTTTGCCATTGTACATATATTCGGTGGTTTTGCCACCAATACTAACC
>DYQV01000743.1 GCA_020719105.1 Rikenella microfusus | reverse complement strand
TGCTGGTGTGGGATGAAACCGGATTTGCCATCTGGCATAAACGCCTTGAACAAGGTACTTTCGAGATGCCGTATATCGATAAGGCAACCAATTCGGTTGAAATCAGCCGCCAAAAACTGATGCTGATTTTGGAAGGAATATCTTTAAAAAACATCCAAACCCGCAAGCGTTTTTCGATAGAAAAATAATCAAAAAAAAGATAAAAAAAATGTTAAAATATACGCTGAAAGCATTGTAAATTCAGGTGTTTAACGTACATTTGCATCATGCAAAACGCCTCAGATATTTACATTTCACAACTGCAAAAACACATCGAAATTTTGCAGTATTCAAATCAGGTTGCTGAGGAAAAATTCCAGGCCTCTGAGGAAAAAGTCAAATATCTCGAATTTCAACTTAACGAACTGCGGCGATTGATATTTGGTGCCAAACGCGAGCGATTTATCTCAAATACCGCTGTAAATCAATTAACGCTGCCTTTTGAAGTTGAAGATGCCCCGGCCACAGAAAACACGCCTGAACTTGAGAAAATAACTTATACACGCGAAAAACCGAAAAGGGTAAACCACCCCGGACGCATTGATTTTCCTTCACATCTGCCGGTTGTAGAAATCCATATCCAGCCCGACCAAAGCACCGAAGGCTTAATTTGTATAGGTCAGGAAGTAACCACTGAGTTAGAATATGATCCAGGCAAATTATTTTTAAATAATTATATTCGCAATAAATACGCTTTGCCTGATGGTGAAGGCATTTTGATAGGAAGGCTTCCCAGCCGTCCCATCGAAAAAGGCATTCCCGGGCCAGGACTTTTATCAAATATATTTGTAGAAAAATTTGTTGACCATCTGCCGTTTTACCGTCAGATAGAGCGTTTCAAGAGGGAAGGAATTACTATACCAGCCTCCACCGTTGATAGCTGGACTGCCCAAATAGCCGACCTTATTGAACCTTTATACGAAAATTTAAAACGCCAGGTACTTGGGCAGGGCTATCTTCAGGTTGACGAAACACCCATCAAAGTTTTAGACAAAAACAAAAAAGGCACCACCCATCAGGGATATTACTGGGTGTATAACGCACCTTTACAAAATGCTGTTTTTTACGATTACCGGCAAGGCCGCGGTCGCGAAGGCCC
>DYQV01000206.1 GCA_020719105.1 Rikenella microfusus | reverse complement strand
TACAATTTCTCAGTCAATTGAGTGATTTGCCTTTTCAAATCGCTCAATTTGGGTATTGGTCGAATATTACTATTTTTGGAGTCTAAATATTCAAAATTGGCTCGCAGTTTACTTATATTTTTTCTGTTTTTTACTTTTACCGATAACCTTATTGCACAGCAATTATATGTGCTGAGTGGTACTGTAACCGATTCAGTAACCCACGAATCTTTACCCAGTGCTTCAGTGGAAATCCTGTCCATTAACAAGGGCACTGTTTCTGATGCTTCCGGAAGATTTGAACTGGAAATTCCTTCAGGGATTTATCAACTGAGGGTTTCTTTTTTAGGCTATCAAACCATGGAACGATCCTTTTCCCTTATTAAAAACGAAACCCTAAAAGTACAATTAGCTCCAATATCTGTTGAGGTGGAATCGGTTACTATCTCGTCACGAAAATCCGATGAAAATGTAACCTCGGTGCAGGCTGGTGTATTGCAAATTGACAGCAAACAAATGAGCAAATTGCCAACCTTGATGGGTGAGCCGGACATAATAAACGCCATCAGACTAACTCCCGGTGTTCAGAGTGTTGGCGAGGGAAATACAGGAATATATGTGCGTGGGGGCGATGCCGGGCAGAACCTTATTTTGCTCGAAAACATGCCCTTGTACAACCCGTCTCATTTATTGGGGTTTTTTCCGGTTTTTAATTCCGATATTTTAAGTCAGGTACGTTTAATAAAGGGCGGCATTCCGGCAAATTACGGAGGGAAAACTTCATCGGTTATTGACCTTGCCATGAAAGAAGGCAATCGTGAAAAATTTTCCGGAAGCGGCAGCGTGGGACTGCTTTCCAGCGATTTAACTTTGGAAAGCCCTTTAAATAAAGGGAAAGGCTCCCTAATTATTTCCGGCAGACGAACGTATCTCGATGTTATTGAGTTGCTGTCGCAGCCATTCATTCCCTTGTCGAAAAACTTTTTTGAACAAACCAATTATTATTTTTATGATGGGAATATAAAATTTACCCACCAGTTAGGAACAAAAACCCGATTAACCATTTCGGCCTTTGGCAGTAAAGACAAGTATTCCCTTAGCGATGAAAAGTTTTCAGTTTCAAATAAAATGAACTGGGCTAATTTGGCAGGTAATGCCAACATTAGGCATTCTTTATCGGATAACATTTCGGTAGGTTATACCTTGGGTGTTACCAATTACTTTTTTGAGATAGATGCAGGATTTAACACCTATAAGTTCAATTTGTATTCGGGAGTACGGGATTGGTTTCAGAACCTTGACTTTACCCATAAACTCTCCGATAACAGCCGCTTAAAATACGGGGTTGCTTATACACGGCATGTGCTCACCCCTAATAAAGTAGCCATTGATGTTGAAAAGGTTAATTTTAGTAATACCAACCAATATTTTTCAAACGAAGGGGCCATTTACCTTCAAGGAGATTATTCATTCACTTCCAATTTTAGTATTTCAGCGGGAATACGCCAAACCTATTTCCAGCATGTAGGACCCTATACCCAATATAGCCGGAACGAAGTTGGGCAAATTGACGATTCCACGGTCTATGCGAAAAATCAGAATGTAAAAGATTTTTTAACTTGGGATCCTAATCTTTCCTGGGTTTTTCTTCTTAATTCCCAATCATCGGTTAAAGGAACCTTTTCGCTCACGCACCAGTTTATTCATTTGGCATCGGTAGGAACGGTTTCGTTACCCACCGATGTTTGGTTTCCAAGCGCCCAATTCATTGATCCACAAAGAGTAGGATTGGTAACTTTGGGATATTTCAGAAATTTCTTTAGCAATACAATTGAAACTTCTGTAGAAGCCTATTACAAAAAACTGAACAATCAAATTGAATTTTTGAATGGGGTTTTGGATAATTTTGATAACACCAAAATTGAACAAAATATAATTACCGGTTCGGGGAAAGCTTATGGAATAGAATTTTTTGTGAAAAAACAGTTGGGAAAAACCACAGGTTCTGTCAGTTACACTCTTTCGAGAACATTGAGGCAGTTCGATGAAATCAATAATGGAGAACCTTTTCCAGCTAAGTACGACCGCATTCACGACCTTGCTATAACTATGAATCATGAATTAAGCAACCGTTGGAATCTTTCGGCAGTTTTTATTTATGCCACGGGAAATGCCATGACTTTGCCAACCGGAAGGTATATAATACAAGGTAATGTAGCCAACGATTATACGTCAGCCAATTCTTTCCGGATGCCTCCCTATCACCGGCTCGACATTTCCGCAACCTGCCAGCTAATGAAGCGGAACAATTGGGAATCATCCCTTATATTTTCGGTTTATAATGTTTATAATAGAGCCAACCCTTATTTCATATACTTTCAGGTGAAAGGTGATATCGAAAACTATTACCTCAGCGTGGCGCCTAAACAAATATCTCTTTTCCCCATATTGCCATCGGTTACCTGGTCGTTTAAATTTTAAACTATGAAGCACGTTCAACTACTGTTTTTGATACTATTTGCAGGATTGGGCTTATACCAATCGTGCTATGAACCAAATTTTGAGATGGAGGACTACCAAAGCAAAATAGTAATTGATGGGTGGATTGAGCAAGGAAAATTTCCGCAGGTATTACTAACATTAAGTGCGCCTTACTTTTCTGATATTGATTCAGCCAGTTTGCGCGATTATGCCCTCACCCGGGCAAAAGCAACAATTAGTAACGGTGAAGTAAGTGAAGTACTGACCTTAAAACCTAATAATGTGTATTTTCCTCCCTATTTGTACATAGGAACCTCAATAAAAGGAGAAGTAGGAAAAACCTATACTCTAACCGTGGAATATGCCGGAATTAATGTGGTTGCAACTACAACCATTCCAGTACCTGTAACGTTGGATAGCGTATGGTTTGCATTGGAACCTGAGAAAGACAGCTTGGGTTTAGTTTGGCTAAAATTTACCGACCCGGTTGACGCAAAAAATTATTACCGCACCCTTACTCAAATTAATAATAAAGACACAAAATACATCCCTACCTATTTTCCAAATTTTAACGATGAATACTTCAATGGTCAGGAAATCAGGGTATCGCTCTATAAAGGGAATAAAACATCAACGAATAAGGAGGACGAATTGTTTTATACCTTAGGCGATACCATCATGCTAAAAGCTACTTCTATTGACAAAAGTTCCTTCGAATTTTGGAATAGTTTTCAAAAAGAAATAATTAATACGGGAAACCCTTTTGCCTCGAACAATGCCCGTGTTAAATCGAATGTTACCAATGGGTTGGGAATTTGGTGCGGGTATGGTTCAACCTATTATCAGATTATTGCAAAATAGTATTATACAAAAGCAGAATGTTGGAAATTGCAAATGGGTAAAGTGGAAACTTGGAAAAAGCGGGACTTATTCTTTTAAAGATTTTGTCAGTAGAATAAATGAAGTGATATAAAAAAGCCGGGTTTCAAACCCGGCTTTTTACTAATTATTTTGTGTACGTATTTTCTAAATCTTCCATATACGCTTCAAACTCATCAATTAAATCATCAAAACCTTCGCCAAAATAGGTTTCGGCATCCACTTTTGAACCATCGGCAAATACAAAACGCATATCGAACCAATAATTTGTTTCTGTTACGGTTCTTGGGGTTTCATGCCATTCATTGTCATACCAGTATTCCTGATAAGTGTATTCTTCTGAAACCGGGAAGGCTTCTACCAAGGCAATAATTTCATTGTTGTCGGCATAGCGCAAGCTTAAGCTTACGTATTTATTAATTGCTACCACTTGTGCGGCCACAGCTTGTTCTTCCTGAGTTTCCCAATTATAGGCTTCATCAATTCGTTCCATTTCGTTTCCAAAATTCAATACATCAATGGAACCAACAATTTTTAGGTCCATGGCTTGAAAAGAAGCATTTCCATTGTTAATTACTTTGTGCACATCAGTATTTGAGTAATCATAAGGTTCATCCTTACTGACTTCCACTTCTTCCCAATACCAACCAGCCTCATTCCAAACTTCTTTGTAGTAGGTAGTGTTTGCTTCAATATTTTCTTTACTCCAGTTTCCGGCGGCATCTAAGGTAAACCGCAACAATATTTTATTGGCATGTTTGAAAGAAAATTCGGTAGCAAATGCTGCATTGTTAGTATTCGAGGCCATGGCGTACCAAACCCACTCGCCAAGAGTTAAGGTTGATTCAATGGATGTGGGGTATCCACTCGCATTGTATGCTATATCAACAACAAATGACATTACAGAGGTTTCATCTACTTTTAGTTCGGCAGCTACATTTTGAGGTAAATCACCAGTATAGTCATCAATTGGGTTAGGACCAGTGTATCCGGTATAAGAAACGGTATAGGTTGCGTTATTAACTATACCATCCTGAGTTGAGGGAAACTCGAATTTTATAATCGTTCCGGTATCGGAATAGTCCCATGTTTCAGTAGTGGCATTCCAAGAATAAACGCCAACCAATAAATCATACAATTCCTGAATGGTTTCTGGATCACCTTCCAACGGATTTGCCTGAATGGATTTGAGCATTCCCTCTACTCCGGTTTCGCTGTAATTAGCAGAAGCAAAAACAGGAGCAAAAGCAATGGTTCTTGACAAAACAACCTTTTTATTCAAACCACTGTTCCCTTCGAAAGGATCGCTGGTTCCCATAAAGGTTACCATGGCTATGTTGGCTTGCATGGCAGGTTCTTGTTCCATGTCTTGCATTTCATTAATCATCTCGATTCCTGAGGTCTCAATGCTTTGTTTGTTCTCTTCTACACTTTTTGCGCTGAAAGTATTATCATCAGCAGGTACCTTCTCGGTACAGGACACAGCAAAAAATACTGTTCCAATAAATAGATAAAAAATTAACTTTTTCATACAATTTAGTTTAAGTTATAAATGGGTAATCGATTTTAAAAATTGAACGGTTACAAAAGTACAAAAAAATTTGGTTTGTATTTTCTTCCGTACTTCCCTATTTGACGAATTGATGAATTAAAAGGTTGCTTGGATTGATTAATAAATTTGAATGAGGTTTTTATAATGTTTATGAATGTAAAATAATAGTAACCGCAAAGAAAAGGTAGGTTATGGTTTCAGGGTAACAGTTTCTAGTTACTGGTTTCTAACTTCAAATCTCTAAACTCTAATCTCGAGTCATGTCCGAAAAGTCATCCGATGAATCAATTATTAAAATCGGAGATTATATTTAACAGGTAATC
>DYQV01000742.1 GCA_020719105.1 Rikenella microfusus | reverse complement strand
TAATCCGGGTTAGTTGCGCCTATGCCAAATATTACCGACAAGAGAATATCGAACCCGTTCCTCTCATTGGGACCCGCTGCACCGATCTTGTTCATTGCCGTGATTAGCGGAGAGACCATTTTTTTTAATCGTCCCTTTTTTTTATATGGTGCCCTAAAGCTCCTTCGGTAATGCCTAACAGTTTGGCGACATCGCTTACCGAATAAAAATTGGCTATCATTCTTTGTGCCTCTGCCAAAACCTCATCGGTTAATTTATTGCAACTGCCCCGGTTATCTGGCCTGTTAAAAAACCAGTCGCTGCCTTTCTCCCGAAGCGCTTTTGCATAACGCTGGATATTGCGGTTGGAAACACCTCATGCCCGCGCTATCTCAATGGGGGTGCAAAGTCCTGTGGTTACAAGGTTGCCTGTTATGTAACGATAATTGTTCGTATCGCCTTTGCTGTAGCAGAAAATAGGGAATCCATTATGGAGATAATAAACAAAATCATCTTTTTCAAAAATACCAACACTACTATTTATTAACCGGGTTGTAGGCGGAAATAGCAGTAACTGCATCTGCATGGCATGTGTTTTTTATCATGCAATTTGCGACTTTTCTATTTGCGATCAAATCCTTTCTATGCCCTATTTTTAGGGACTGGGGTCAGGAGTTCTGAATTTATAATCCATCCATCTCTTTAAGTAACCCACTTTTTTTCATTTCCTTTTTAAGCTTGGCATTGCCATTCACTTCCTTTTGGAGTGCTTTAACATTATTGCTCACATCGAGGCGAAGTAGCAGATAAACTTGGGTATTGTCATCGTTTGGAATAACTACTTTTTCAACCACCTCAACACCCGATAAAGTAGCTTTCTGGCTCACCCTAATGGTGGTGATTACTTGGCGCACCTTATTGTCGGCTCCCAAAACCGTATCGCATTTCATGGCAAAGGTTTCGAACTTGCCTGTGTAGGAATTGGTCAAATCCTGCAAAGCATTCATCCGCGCCTTCTCACTGGCCATATTTATATCGGAACTTTTTCCTACCCCTGCACCATAAACAAATCCTTTTTTAACAGGCAATTGGGTCATCCAATCGGGAGTTTTATCTTGTGCTAAAATTGTTCCCTTTAATGCGAATACAAGAGCTATAACCA
>DYQV01000205.1 GCA_020719105.1 Rikenella microfusus | reverse complement strand
TTTTATTTTAAATGACTTATATATGATTTAAAAACTTGGTATTTTTGTTTCAAATACTAAGTTGCATGATACATACCGTATATATTGACGATAGTTCAACGAAAGGCAAAAAATTGCTTCACAACCTGCAAAAAGAAAGGGAAGTAGTTCGCTTTGAAAAGCCTATTAGTGTTGATATTCAAAATGGTTATATGACCAGTTCTGAGTATAGAACATCAGTAAAACAAGGTCTTATAAACAAATTAAAGTCTAATGGTCGTTTATAGCCAAACAGCCAAGCAAGTCCTGATAGATATTTTATACGGTCTTTTTAACTTGGGAAAAACACAAACTTACCCTTGAGCATTGCGAAAAATACGTTCAATAAAATTATCTTTGTTGCCATTTCAGAAATCAGAATCTTAGTTTCTCTGTCATAAAACCAAAGCGAAGCACATCCAAACGGTGGTCGAAATACATGTTGTAATAATCGGAGCCATGATAATACTGAACAAAAAGTCCGATGTCTTCCAGAAATTTTGGGTGATAATAAAATGTAAGGCTCAGGTTTAATCTTTCGGCTGAAAAGGATTCGAGTTCGTTATAATCTCCAAACATCCAGGTGGCTTCTCCTTTTAAGGAAATAGTTGGTTTTTGAGCTATTCTTTCTTGATTTTTATTCGAAATTTTAAAAATTGAGAAGGTATTATGCCAGCGGTACTGGCTGTAAATCCCTTTTAATTCTTCCTGTATAAAACCATCGGGATGAACCTCAAGGGACGTTTTGAAAAACTGGTGGGCATTAAAACGTGTATTCAAATTTGTAGCAATAAAACCCAGTTCAAAAAAGTTGGTTGAAAAATCACCCGATTTTGTATTCACACTCCCATCTTCAAGAAAAAAAGGGTCTTCCTGTCCGTTGGAATGATGGGCAATACGTCCGAAAACTATGGATTCCTTGGCGTTCTTATTTTTATTTAACTGATAATACACCGTAATTTGAGGAATGTAACTGGGCGTGCGCACAGGGAACGATTCTTCCTGATACATTCTGATGATTATTTGCGGTGTCAAAACTCCCATTAAACGGGAAGTTTTATTCTGACGGATATAAAAGTTTGGAATTAAATTGCCTTCGAACCAAAGTGGTTCAATATTCCCAATATCGGTTGGAAAGGTGATG
Organism: Rikenella microfusus; assembly: GCA_020719105.1. Taxonomy (GTDB): domain Bacteria; phylum Bacteroidota; class Bacteroidia; order Bacteroidales; family SZUA-534; genus GWE2-40-63. The sequence continues at coordinate 4,076 of DYQV01000205.1, read as the reverse complement.
TAACTGTTACCCTGATTCACCTGAGATATGGTTCCTAGTCCAATTCCAGCGATGGAATCAGGTTCCTGTCCAAAAGCCGAAATAAACCAAAAGATGGCAAGTAAAAACAGATAACCTCGATTTTTCATTTTTTAGAAGTATATAATCCTGACATTCATTTTTGTGTCATCCAATAATTCGAACGAAGCTTTTTGAAATACCAGGCGGTTTGAAATCCCAATGGATTGATAATTTGAAAACCCGATTCCTTCCACAGGCAGGATAAATCCTTTCTTGATTTTACCATCATTGTTTTCATCATGCAGAATATTCACAGCGTATTTACCGGCAGGCAGATTCGCAAAAGTGATTGTTGATGTTCCGTTTACAATTTTTGCTGATGCTCTCCTGTAGTAGTTTTTATAATGTTCATCCGGAAATATTTCGTTTGAATTATACAAGGCAAACTGAACGACCCCTTTTGAGTTTCGTAAGCCTTCAACTTTTACGGTTAAAGGAAACATTTCTACTTCCTGTTTCTGAAACGAAGAAAACAGATTGAAAAGAATATTTAAAAAGATAATCAGGAGGATGCTTTTCATAATGTTTTCTTTTTGCTGAACTTTTCTTTTACTGAATCCACAGCGTAATAAACCACCGGAACCAGAAATACCGTGAGAATCAGGGAGGAAAGCAATCCGCCGATGATGACCCAGGCCAGTCCGTTTTTCCATTCGCTGGCAGTTCCCTGGGCAAGTGCAATGGGCAACATTCCGATAGCCATGGCCAGTGTGGTCATTAAAATGGGGCGCATGCGTTCTTTCCCGGCAATGATTAATGCCTCTGTGTAATGTTTGCCTTCGGCTTTTAACTGGTTGGTAAAGTCAACAATTAAAATGGCATTTTTGGTTACAAGCCCCATGAGCATAATTAAACCTAACAAGGCAAAAAGTGTAATGTCGTTGGCCGATAAATTTAGTGCCAGAAACGCGCCAATGCCCGCAACCGGAATTCCGAACAGCGCCACAAACGGATAAATATAACTGTCGTATAAAGCCACCATAATCAGGTAAATCAGAATAAATGAAATCAATAAAACCGAACCAAGCGCACCAAAACTTTCGTTTTGTGTTTTTATGTCAGCGCCCCAGGTTAGCTTCACATTTTCGGGTAGCGGGTGTGATTCGAGGTGCGCAATTACATCGTCGGCCAAAGTTCCCGACGGGCGGCCAAACGATTCGGCGGTAAGTGTTACCGAAGCCTGACGGTCGAGCCGTTCGAGCAGCGAGGGTGAGTTATCCTGTTTTACCTCGGCAAACTGCGAAACCGAAATGGGCAGGTTCATCGGATTTATGATGTTGAGATTCTGAACATCTTCGAAATTTTTCCGGTTAAAATCGTCGAGCCAGATGCGCACCGGATATTCTGTGCCTTTTTCGGTCAATGTGGCATCTTCATTTCCGGTAAAAGCAGTGCGTAAATTTAGCCCCACATATGCGGTAGTTAATCCCAGGCGCTGCATTTTATCTTTATCGGGAATCACTTTGTATTCCGGATTTCCTTCGACCACCGAAAGTTGAACATTATCGGCTCCGGGTAAATTTTCTACCACAGCCTGCAAGTTCCCGGCACTTTGCATTACTTCTGGCAGATTGGCACCGCTGAGTGTAATTTTAATGGGCGCCGACTTGGGCAACAAGCCAATAAAAGCCATGGAAAAGTTGATTCCCGAAAATTCCGATTCCAGTTCATTCCGAAGCGATTTCATAAACGCTTCTGTTTTTACATTCCGCTCTTCCTCTGGTTTTAGCTGAATGGTAAATTCCGATTTATTGGCCGAACCCACACCCAAACTTCCAATTCCTGTGCTGGGGCCGGCAATGTTGCTAAACAAAGTGGCTACTTCATCGTGCTGCAGAATGTAGTTTTCAACCTCTTGCGAAACAATGTTGTTTTGCTGAACGGTAATGGTTTTATCAAATTCAAGGTTCAGGCGGAATTTGCCCTGGTCGCCAGTTGACATCATTTCTTTCCCAATGATTCCCTGTTTCATCATTCCGACAGTAAAAACCAGCAATAACAGCACAATTCCTGTAAAAACCAGTTTGTGGTTTAACACCCACTTTAATTGTTTGCCGTACCACTGAATAAAGGTTTCCAGCTTATGTTCGAACCAAAGTAAAAAGCGGTTAAAAATATTGGTGGGCTGCAAGTCTTCTTTTTTCCCAATGCGCGACGCCATCCAGGGAGTTAAGGTAAAACCAACCAGCAAACTGGTTAAGGTTGAAGTGATTACCACCACGGCAAATTGTTTGAGCATGTCGGCAATAAACACTTGTAAAAACAAAATCGGTAAAAATACTACCACGTCAACCAGGGTGATGGAAAGGGCAGAAAAGCCAATTTCCATACGTCCGTCCATCGATGCGGTGCGTTTTTCTTTGCCCAGATCGAGGTGACGCTGAATGTTTTCCAGAACAACGATGGCATCGTCAACCAAAATCCCGATAATCAGCGACATGGCCAGCAAGGTCATCAGGTTTAGCGTATAACCCAGCATCCACATCACAGCGAAAGCCGTTATCAATGAAGTAGGAATTGAGATTAAAACAATGAGCGAATTGCGGTAGCTGCGCAAAAACAGCAGCATCACGATTGACACAAGGATTACCGCAAGAATTAAGTCGTGCACCACCGAATCAACAGCGGCAATGGTATTGTCGGTGGAATCGTCGGCAATAATAAATTTCACACCGGCTTCCTTATTTTTAGCTTCGATGCTTGCCAGTTTTTCACGCACCAAACCCGAAACATCCACCGCGTTGGCATCGCCCTGTTTTTTCAGCAAAAGTCCAATTCCGTTCACACCGTTGTAACGGCTCACCGATTCAATTTCCTTTACTCCGTCAATTACATGGGCAACATCTTTCACATACACCGGACTTCCCGGGAAAGGCATGGCAACCTGCACATTCATAATATCGTTTACCGTAGCAAACTTTCCGGTGAGCCGCACCGAATTGTTTACTTTATCCGACTGCACTTTTCCGGCAGGTAAATCCAAACCCGAGCGGTTGATGGATTCAACCACCTGTGCCAGCGAAATTTTATACAACCTGAGTTTTTCCTGGTCAACTTTCACCTGGATTTCCCGTTCCTCGCCACCCAGGATTGTAATTTCTGCAACCCCTTTTAACTGCTGAATCTGCGGGAGAAAGTCATTCTTCATTTTCTGATAGAATTCTGTTTCCGGCAAATTACTGGTAGCGCTGATTGAAATAATGGGCAAATCGTTGGGCGAAACCTTACTCATAACCGGGCTCTGGATATCAGCGGGTAAATCGGTGCGGATGTTGTCGATGTAGCGCTGGGCATCCTGCATGGCGTTGTCCACATTGGTACCAAATTTCAGGTTGGCAATAATCACCGATGCGTTGGGCATCGATTTGGTTTCGAGGTAATCAACGCCTTCGAGGTTCGACAGCGCATCTTCAATTTTGCGCGAAACCGAAGTTTCCACTTCCTGAGGCTCAGCTCCGGGATAAATGGTTTTGATAACCACAACCGGCTGGTTAAAATCGGGAAGCAATTCGTAACTCAGGTTTTGATAGCCAATAATCCCCAGCAGCGCAAATACGCTGAAAAGCACAATTATCAGGGATGGTCGTTTTATTGATATTTCTGTTATGTTCATGATTTTATCAATTAAAAATTATGAATTAGGAATTACGGTTTTTAGCAGTTATTTGAATTTTAGCGAGAATTTTACAAATTTCTTCTGCATCCGTAAACATGTTTTCAAATTCGATTTTTGTGATATAATCAGTGGCATGCAAAAGTTTTAGCCAATAGATACTTTCTCTTGCTTCTTTGTAAGCTATTCCCAATTTATTCAAGAAGTCCTTGCCTGAAACGCCACCAATTGCTTCTTCTACATTTGCTCCAACTGAAGTTCCACTTCGTAGCAATTGCTTTGATAAGATGTATTCTTTCTTTTCTGAGTTCAGAAATTTGTAGAAGTTTACTATTCTTACGGCAAAAGCAAAGGATTTTTCTTGTATGATATTATCTGATTTCATATTCTTAATTCTTAATTC
>DYQV01000741.1 GCA_020719105.1 Rikenella microfusus | reverse complement strand
TATATACAGGGAATTATTGATTTACGCAACGAATACAAAGGAAAAATCTGGTTAGAAGTTTTGTTTTTAAAAGGGTACAATGATTCGGAAGACGAATTAATTCGTTTGAAAGAAGCCATCGAAAAAATTAAGCCCGACAGCATACAACTCAACACTTTAGACCGTCCGGGTACAGTAGACGGGCTCATCCCTTTAACCAAAGAAGAGTTGCAGCATATTATTGATTTTTGGGGATTTAAAAATGCTGAGATCATTGCAAGCCAAATTGAGCGTACTACTATTTCATCCTATCGTAGCGATGTGGAATCGGCGATATTGGAAACCATTGCCCGCAGACCCTGCACGCTCGACGACTTGCACCGCCTATTGGGTATTCATGTCAATGAAATAAATAAATACTTGGGCACACTCGAAATCGAAGGAAAAATCACAACACAAAGTCTCGAAAGAGGTGTTTTTTATGAATTGAAGCATAAATAATGACCAGAAACGAATGGAATTAACAAAAAAAATATCCAGCCATAATTTTAAATCATTTTTATGGCACGCCACTTTTTTGGCTTTTGCCAAAAATTTCATGGATGTGGATACCATTATTCCATCGATGGTTGTGGATGCTGGCGGTGGTGCCATGCAAATTGGGATATTAACTGCAATAATGATGGGAGGTTCAAGTTTTACTCAATTTATTTTTGCCCCGTTTTTAAGTAACGAAGCGTATAAAAAGAAACATCTTTTATTTGGAATTAATACCCGCGTAATGGCTCTGTTGGGTTTGGGTATTTTATTATTTCTATTACAAGGCAATCAGCACTCCTATGCTTTGTGGTTGATGTTCTTTTTTATCGCCACATTCGCCTTTGCCGGAGCTTATACAAACGTTAGTTATGTCGATATTTTAGGAAAATCAGTTAGTAAGGATAAACGAAAAACTTTTTTTTCAACCAATCAAATTATCTCTGGCTTAATCGTACTAAGCTCAGCAATTTTAGTAAAACGGTTATTGGATTGGAAAGAATTTCCTGTAAATTACGCCTTTATGTTTTTCGCCGGAGCTACATTACTGCTAATTGCAACTGCTGGTTTTTGGAGCATAAAAGAAGTTGTTCCGTCGAGAATAAAAATAACTGGGTTAAAATCCTTTTTTAA
>DYQV01000204.1 GCA_020719105.1 Rikenella microfusus | reverse complement strand
TATTGAGGTGTAGCTTAATCGTCAGGATTATTAATGAATAATCCGGGTTATATCCCTCAAAAAGATAAACCATTTAACATTGATTAACGATATGCGATTTTAGAAGTAACCAGAAACATTAAAAAGCAAATAAACATGAACCTAGATTTTAACAAATACGCCGACGGACTAGTCCCCGCCATTATACAAGATTCTAAAACACTCAAAGTATTAATGCTTGGTTTTATGAATGCCCAAGCGCTTAAGATAACCCAAGAATCGGGTAAGGCCACCTTTTATTCGCGGAGCCAGAAAAAAATATGGACCAAAGGGGAAACCTCTGGCCATTTTCTGATGGTGCAGGACATCCTTTCCGATTGCGACAACGACACCCTGCTAATCAAAGCCCAACCCATAGGGCCTACCTGTCACAAAGGCACCGAAACCTGTTTTGCGGAAACCGGTGATACCCCGTTTTCGCTGGACTATCTGGAAAAGGTCATCATAGAGCGGAGGATGCAATCGCCCGAAGTTTCCTATACCCGGCGACTTTTCGATAAAGGCATCAACAAAATTGCCCAAAAAGTAGGCGAAGAGGCCGTTGAACTGGTTATTGAATCGAAAGACAACAACCCGGATTTATTTATTAACGAGGCGGCTGATTTGATGTTCCATTATTTAGTTTTGCTGCAGGCAAAGGGATTCTCGCTCAGCCAGGTAGTTCAAGTACTGGAGGAAAGGCATAAAAAGTAAATTTTATTGAAATTGACCATAAATGGTTCACTATTAAAAAACTTTCAATTTAAGGATTGAAAAATTGAACCAACGTTTTTTCTTTACACACAAATAGCTTACAGGAATAGCCCCAAATCCTTTAGCAAAGGTTTGAAAATGATTTATTGTGGACTCCCCAAAGTTGAGGGTTAAATTCTGATCGGCATTTTCTTTAATGTAAAAATCCAAAATGGCCACATCGGCACTTAAGGCATGCCCCTCTTCAGAATTAGCCGATAAAAGGTTGATACTTTTTTGATGTGACTTAATAAAAAAAGAAGCTGAAATCAATTCATTTTTATTATTGTAAGCCCCTATCATTTCGCCAATATTGTGGCTTACTGCAAAAGGAATTATCCGGCGCAAAATATTAAGATTTTCAAAAGTAATAGGTTCGCTGGATGTATTTTTTTTGAGCAATAAAAAATCCTTTAAATTAACGTGTTTCATTACCTGAACCATATTCACTTTATAATATTTTACTTTTTTCTTTATCTCATCATCAAAATTCAAATAAAGAGCTTTATAAGGCGAAATCAAATCGAGTTGGTAGGTAATTTCTTTTTTTATTTTATACTTTGAATGATTCGTTTTATTAAATGAATTCAAACATAGCTCAACCCGATTAAATTTGTCGTTTATTACTGATAAAAACTCATCAACCATCTGGCTGTTAAGAAACTTGGATGTGAAAATACCCAACTGATTGGCATACTGTGGCTGTTGAATGGTATAAAACGATAACGTTTTTTTAGATGTAATGGGCATTACAGCCTGATAGTCTTCTAATACCAAGGCTTCCCATTGAGAGGAAACAATATCAAGATACCAGGAATAAGCATACACTAAGCCGTTAAACGATAAATTAATGCACTTATCCCATTTGAATTTATCAATTTCTTCGTATTTTAAATGCCTTATATTCATTACTTTTTGGCTGATTTTTGTAAAACTAGTTCAAATAATTCTTTCCAACCATTCCATTCAAACAAATTGTTAAAGCTTTCGTTGTGCCAAAGGGTAATAAATAAACCATCCACCAATTGAACCTGTTCTATCAATTCATTGTAAATTAATTGTGCTCCAGCCACTGTTTCTTGATTTTGAGTATTAACCGTGCGATCCATTGCACAAAAAGGATGCACGTAAAGTGATGTTGCTGTTTCTAACTTTAAATCATACCATCGAAAAGGACGTGTTGTACCAGCTCTAAAACCTGGTTTATCAGCAAATCCCATGGAATAATCATCAGTTATACCTGCACTTAATAGCATTTGATAGTATTCTGGAAGCTTTATTTTTAAAAAATGTTGCCGACTTAAGCTAATCGGTTGATTAGTTATCTGTCTCAAATTTTGCAGTTCCGCCTTCAGAGTGCTCAGTTTATTAGCTGAAATGTATGAAGGATGCAAACCGATGGGATATTCTTTGGCTAACTTATGAATTACTCTCCTGAAAAATGGACTTTTTGAACTCACCGACTTGTCGAATTTGCTACGTTTACCAACGTGAACAAACAGTATGGCTTGCTGACTGTTTTGATCGAGTACTTTCTTCATCCAATTAAAAACAAACCAAGGATCGGGTTTTAGCCTTAATAAAACAACCAACCTCAAATAAATTAGTTGTAGTTTAAGGTGCAACAAATCACGGGTTAAACCACCAACATTACGCAAAATACCTTTATGCCGGTAACACCAAGGACTGTCAATATCAATAGTAGGAATAGAGGTAAAGGATTCCTCCTTAAAAATCAAATCAGGATATTTTTGTAATATTTTTTGCTTAATAAATAAAATCCAATGGTCAACTACCGGTTGGTTCAGGAAGATATTCTTAAATGCCAGACTTTCTTTAGCTGGAAAACGTTGGTGAATATCCGGTTCATAATACTGGTATTCCTCATATCTGGATATAAAATAAAATACCGCAGAGAAAATATCAAAGGTTAGACCTGTTTCCTCTTGGTTTCTGAAAATTGCAGGAATGCTATTAAAATAGGAAACTGTAGGTTTTTCAATACGGATACCCGTTTCAAATAATAGGCCTTCAGGAATTATGTTTATTCCATTTTGCAACACCCGATGCGAATAATTTATTTTTGAATCGGTACTTACTGAAAACGCTTCCCATGATTGTGTTAAATTAAAGGGAATGCCCAATCGTTCAGTAAAAAAATAAGCAAAAATAAAATTCAGACGTGGAGAAATCTGTTCGCAATAGATAATCATGAATTTAACACTTTATTAAAAAGATGGGTGACTTTTATTTTTTCATTTTCCCAACACAATATCCGGGCTGCCTGCTGCAAATGGTTACTTAAGTCTGTCATTTTATCGTCATCAGAAAGTACCTTTAGAATCAGTGCCGCTAATATATCCGGATTTCGATCCATCAAAACTTCTCCCACACCATGGTCCTCAATAATTTTTCTCATTTCAGGTAAATCGGATACTATCACTGGAATACAAGCCTGAATATAATCAAAAAGTTTGTTAGGTAAGGCAAAATAATAGTTCTTACCTAAGTTTTCTTCAAGCGATAAACCAAGTCTAGCTTGCAAAGTTAAAGCATGTAAATCGGAATAAGGAATTCTACCTATAAATTTAACGCGGTTTTCTAAATGAAATTCCAGAACTTGCTGTTTCAATTCTGTTTCAATATCACCTCCTCCAACAATCCAAAGTTCCATTTCCGGAAGTAGAACCATAGTTTCTATCATTAATTCTATGCCACGGCCCACGTTTAATGAACCTTGATAAATAATTGCATTGCTTTTAGTAACACTGGATGCTACTTTCAACACAGGCAAATTCCGTATTACAGAAAACGGTTTGCCGTATTTTTGATAATACTCATTTGCAATAGAATCAGATACCGTGTAAGCGAAGTCAATTCGGGGTAAAAGTATTTTTTCAATGAATAACCAAGCGTTTTGCTGAAACTTGCGTCCCACCAATTCAGGAACCTCAGTAAAATATTCATGGCTATCGTAAACCAGTTGTTTTCTTTTTAATTTTGCAACCATAAAACTGGCTAAAAGGGTATCTAAATCGTTAGATAAAACGGCTTCAAATGGAGTAAGCAGTAGGAAAAAAAATAATCGCAGGTTGTAATTGGCATAAAACAACGGCCCTTTGTTAAACCAAAGTTTGAAACGCTTGATCTTATAAGGCCTGACAATAGGCAAGCTATGCAGTAACAATCTTCCTACCAAATAAACTTCATAACCATCATCAACCAGCGTGTTGGCTACTCTACTTACCCGCTGATCGGTCACTAAATCGTTGGTAACTGCAATTATTATTCGTTTTGCCATACCTAACAAACCTACAATTTTTTTATTTATTGTAAAAGGCCTTTTTACATTGAAGCTATGTTCAATAAAATCTTTTAACGCACTTGATAAATGGACAGACTCATTATATTTGTATAAAAACAAGAAACTATGATGACCATTCAGGAAAACATTTCGCTAAAAAAATACAACTCATTAGGAATTGATGTTAAAGCCCGCTTTTTATGCCATTATAAGACTCCTATTGATTTAAATTACTTGATTACCGAAGGACCCTTGAACCGGGATATTGAAATGATAATTCTTGGCGGAGGTACCAATCAGTTGTTTATTAATGATTTTGAGGGTGTGGTTATTCATCCAATTAACGATTCGATTGAATTAGTTTCCGAGGATTCTGATTTTGTTTATATAAAAGCGGATGCAGGTCTTGAATGGGATAAATTGGTAGCTTATGCGGTGGATAAGGGTTATGGCGGAATAGAAAACTTATCCGACATACCGGGAAATGTAGGAGCCTCTCCGGTTCAAAACATTGGAGCTTATGGTGTTGAAGCCAAAGACACCATTCATGAAGTCCATTTAGTCAGTTTTCACGATGGTTCAACCATGACATTGAGTAATAAGGAATGTTTGTTTGGTTATCGTACCAGCATCTTTAAACATAAATTTAAAAACAGGTATTTAGTAGATTCCGTGACCTTTAAACTGGCAAAGAATCCGGTTTTTGTAACTCATTACGGTAATGTGGCTGCTGAACTTGAGAAAAAAGAAACGGTTACCCTTCAAAACATCCGCGATGTAATTATCGGTATCCGTAGCAGTAAATTACCTAAACCCTCAGAAATTAGCAATGCAGGAAGCTTTTTTAAAAACCCGATACTTCCTGAAATTGAAGCAAATGCTTTAAAAAAACAATTTCCTGAAATGCCCATTTATCCGGCATCAAATGGTCAGGTAAAACTGGCAGCCGGATGGTTAATTGAGCAATGTGGGTTAAAAGGTTATACGGCATCCAATGGAAAAGCTGGTATTCATGATAAGCAAGCTCTGGTAATTGTAAACAAAGGAAACGCTTCGGGTTCCGATATTCTTGAGGTTTCACATTTTGCCCAAATGAAAGTTTTTGAAAAATTCGATATCAACCTGGAACCGGAAGTAATTATTATATAAGAAAATACTTAAAGTGACTGAAGTACTTAAAGTATTTAAAATTCCCTTTTCCACAT
>DYQV01000203.1 GCA_020719105.1 Rikenella microfusus | reverse complement strand
CAATTTCAATTTTACTTTTTGGGTTTAAAACAAACAGTTAAAATGGAGGTTTCAATAATTGGCTCTGGCAATGTGGCTCATCATTTGGCAAATGGCTTATTCAATTCAGGACACAGAATTGTACAGGTTTTCAGCCGGAATTTAGATAATGCGCATGAATTGGCTAATAAAGTAAATGCTCAAGCAACCAACCAAATAGCTTTTATTTTTCCTGATGCCGATATTTACTTAGTCTGTGTTTCTGACCGGGCTATCAATGAAATTGCCAATCAATGGCAATTTGAGCCCCGTTTGATTGCCCATTCTTCGGGAAGTATTCCCATGTTGGCTTTATCAAAATTCAAAAACCACGGAGTTTTTTATCCATTGCAAACATTTACTAAGGAGCGGACTATCAATTTAAGTCAAATACCTATTTGCATTGAAGCGAATCATCAGGAAGCAAAGCTGCAATTGATGGGTTTAGCAAAATCTATTTCGAACAATCCGATTGAAATGGATTCCGAACAGAGGAAACAATGCCATTTAGCCGCAGTTTTCGCCAACAACTTTGTTAACCACATGTATGCAGTGGCTCAAAAGATACTACTGGAGAAAAATCTTCCGTTTGAGTTAATAAAACCCTTGATTACCGAAACGGCCGGTAAAGTCCAGCAGTTATCGCCTGCCGAATCGCAAACGGGACCAGCCGTTAGGAATGATTTGTTAGTTATGGAGGCACACTTACAACAATTAAAATCAGACAAATTAGAAAAATTATATAGTTTTGTAAGCAGCAGTATTCAGGATTTTTCCGATTTGAAAACGAAAAGGTAGAATACTATTTAACTAGTATAGATATAATAAAGGATGAGCAATTTTAAAGAAGACTTACGGAAAGTAAAAGCATTTGTTTTTGATGTGGATGGAGTATTTACCGATAATTCGTTGTACTGTTTTGCGAACGGGGAACAAGTTAGGGCGTTTAATGCTAAAGATGGGTTCGCAGTAAGATTTGCCCAAAAACAGGGTTTCCCCATTGGAATAATCAGTGCCGGTAGTGAAAATGAGGGGACCATAAAGCGCTTGCAATATTTAGATATTACCGATCTTTACATGGGCTCTTTTGAAAAAACCGAAGCCATGGAACTATTTGCAAAAAAGTACGGTTTGGAACTTGATTCGGTGCTATACATGGGCGATGATATTCCAGATTTTCCGGTACTTAAAATGGTTGGCATACCCACCTGTCCGGGAGATGCAGCGGTTGAGGTAAAACAAATTTCAAAATATATTTCAAACCTGAATGGAGGAGATGGTTGTGTGCGCGATGTGATAGAACAAGTTCTCAGAGCGCAAGGTAAATGGGTTGACCTCACCATTGATAAACCAGAAATACTTTAGTAATGATAAAATACCTAAAGCTAATCCGGATCCAAAACCTGCTCATGGTACCGTTAACCATGTATTTGCTGCGTTATGGTATTATTGAGCCGGCTTTAACTTACGGCTATTCGTTTGCTTTAGGCGAAAACATGCAATTGCAGCTCCCTTTTTGGCTCTTCAATCTTCTCATTCTTATTAATATGTTATTAGGAGCAGCCGGTTATGTTATTAACGATTATTTCGATAGAAAAATTGATTCCATTAACCGTCCCGAAGAGGTAATTGTTGGAAATACCGTGCATCGGCGCTTTGCCATAATCCTTCATTTTACGCTCAATGCAATTGCCGTAATTCTTTCCGGATTTTTATCCTGGCACTTCCGAAAACCAATCATTTTAGTTGCCTACTTAATGATTGTTGGTATTTTCTGGCTCTATTCCACTACCTACAAAAAGCAATTTTTGATTGGTAATATTATTGTAGCCTTAGGTACTGCCATGATTCCACTTCAATTAGCTTATTTTGAGCTTAATGCCCTTATACATGAATATGGATTGGCGATGGCATTGCAAGGACAGTCATTTAAAGTGTTGTTTTATTGGCTGGCTTCGTTTGCATTGTTTGCCTTTTTAACCAATCTGATTCGCGAAATTATTAAGGACATGGAAGATTTTGAAGGCGATTCCAGTTACGGTTGCAATACGGTTCCTGTAATTTTAGGAATTAAGTCAGCAAAAATTATAGTTTCCATGCTATCAATTCTTACCATTTGGCTTTTATGGTATTTTTATAACGCTTATTTAAACAGCCAAATTTCGAAATGGTACTTACTATTTACCATTGCTATTCCATTGGTTGTTGTAACCTATTTCACTGTTAGAGGAAACTCAGTAAAACGGTTTCATTTCATGAGCCAGTTTATGAAAATTATTATGCTAAATGGAATTCTTTACTCGGTAGTAACCTACTTCTTGATGGAGTATCTTATAAAACTTTAGAATGAATGATATTCCAGCAATTAAGAGCCATGATATTATTCTGGCTTCTCAGTCTCCACGAAGGCAGCATCTGTTAAAGGAATTAGGAATTAATTTTACTGTACGGATAAAGGAAGTTCCTGAATTATACCCAGACTACCTTAAAGAAGAAGCAATTGCAGTGTATCTGGCAAAACTAAAGGCAGACGCTTTTTTGAGCGAATTGAATGAACACGAATTATTGATCACTGCCGATACCATTGTTTGGGTTAATGGACAAGTATTAGGAAAACCCACCGATTATGACGATGCTTTCAGGATGCTTAAAATATTGTCGGGTACTATGCACACTGTTTACACAGGAGTTTGCTTAATTACTCAGCAAAAAGAGAAAACCTTTTGGGCGAGCACTCAGGTTTATTTTCGGCAATTAGGGGATCACGAAATAGAATATTATTTAAATAGCCACCAACCTTATGATAAAGCTGGAGCTTACGGTATTCAGGAATGGATTGGTTATGTGGGGGTTGAGCGTATTAACGGATCTTATTTTAATGTAATGGGGTTACCTATTCAAAAACTATACGACGAATTAACGAATTTTTAATAAAACAGCTTTATATGATTAATAGAACGTTACTCTTGACTATTTTGACTTTAATGCTGGTGCAGGCTGCTCAAGCCGTAGAAGGAATGTGGCTACCTATTATGCTTAAAAAATATACCATTCAGCAGATGGAGGAGAAAGGATTCAAACTTACTGCGGAAGATTTGTACAGCATAAATCAGGAGAGCATAAAAGATGCTGTAGTTGGCTTGGTGCATATAAGCAATCCGTATCACCATTTTTGCAGTGGTCAAATTATCTCAAATCAAGGCCTCATGTTAACCAATCATCATTGTGGGTACGATTACATTCAATCGCATAGTTCACTTGAAAACGATTATCTGACAAATGGTTTTTGGGCCATGAACCAGCAGGAAGAACTATCTAATGATGATTTGGGAGTGTGCTTTTTAAATCGGATGGAAGAGGTTACTTTAAAAGTAATGGAAAACATAAATGAAAATACAGAGGATTTTATCCGCGATTCAATTATTGAAAGTAACATGATGAACATTGAAACGCAAGCTTCTGAAAATGGGTTGTATTATGCAAAAGTTCAACCTTTTTTTGCCGGAAACGAATACTATCTATCGGTTTATAAAATATACACCGATGTAAGATTGGTAGGAGCGCCTCCTTCGGCTATCGGAAAATTCGGGGGTGATACCGATAACTGGATGTGGCCGCGCCATACCGGAGATTTCTCTTTGTTCAGGATATATGCCGATACAAATAATAATCCCGCTGCATATTCCGAAAGCAATGTTCCTTACAAACCGTCAAAAGTCCTTGATATTTCGATGGATGGTGTTAATAAAGGTGATTTTACCATGGTGTTGGGTTACCCCGGAACTACTACCCAATATCTTCCCTCGTTTGCAGTGACTATGCAAAAAAACGTTATTAACCCTGCTAAGATAAAAATTAGGACCCAAAGCCTGAATATAATCAAAGCAGCCATGAATGCTGATCCTAAGGTGCGGATACAATATGCATCAAAAGCTGCGGGAATTGCCAATGGGTGGAAAAAATGGATGGGCGAAAACCTTGGACTGGAACGGATGAATGCCATACTGAAAAAACAACAACTTGAGGAAAGTTTTCAGGAATGGCTGGTTCAAAATGAAGATACTAAAAATGAATACAATCAGATATTGCCACAATACAATAAATTATATGCTCAACTAACACCTAATCTATTGTCAGCAGTGTATTTTAACGAAACCTTGTTTGAGGCAGAAACAGTTGATTTGGCAGGAAAATTTAATGTATTTGACCAATTTACAAAAGAAACCGAAAAAGAAAAGATAGATAAAACCGTTCAAAATTTAGTTGCTTTAACCGAACCGTTTTACAAAGACTATAATTTTGAAACAGATAAAAAACTGTTTAGGGCATACGTTGAATTCTTTTATAAGAATGTGCCCAAAGAATTTCATCCAGAAATACTTACCCTAATTGATACAAAGTTTAAAGGCTGTATTGATGATTTTACCCAATATGTGTATCAAAAGTCAATGTTTCCTTATCCCGATAAGTTAAATGCTTTTTTAACTTCATTTTCTATTAAGAAATTGAAAACACTTCACAACGATCCGATGGTAATTATATACAATCAGGCTCTTGCTGTTTATCTGCAATCGTTAAATCCGGTATTAAAAGTATCAAACAAACAAATCAGTAACTTGCACCAAAAGTATCTTAAAGGGTTGAGAGAATTTCAGTTGGATAAACATTTTTACCCCGATGCCAATTCCACATTTCGCATTGCATTTGGGCAAATTGACAATTATATTCCAATGGATGCTGTAACTTACAGCTATCAGACAACATTGGATGGCATCATTGAAAAAGACAATCCCGACATTTACGATTATAAAGTTCCCACCCGATTAAAAGAACTCTACCAGAAAAAGGAATTTGGTCAATATGCCAATCGCGATAGCACCATGCCTGTATGCTTTACTGCATCAAACCATACTACTGGAGGCAATTCCGGTAGCCCGGTGCTAAACAGTAAAGGCCAATTAATAGGTATAAACTTTGATCGCAACTGGGAGGGAACCATGAGTGATATCATGTATGATCCCGAAATGTGCCGGAATATTGCCCTCGACATCCGCTATATTTTATTCATTATTGACCAGTTTGCCGGAGCAGGCTACCTGCTTAACGAAATGAATCTTGTTGATGAACCCTATCAAAGGAAGCTACCGATTCAATCCAATGCAACAGTTCCTCAATAGGAAAACCAAAATAACGACCGTTTGATATAAGCAGAAATGCAATGATGGTTTATTAATTTTAAATGGAAAGATGGAATGTGGGGAAATGGGAA
>DYQV01000740.1 GCA_020719105.1 Rikenella microfusus | reverse complement strand
GTAATGGAACAAATTATCAATATCAACAGAAAGCACCAAAAACACAAAAACAAAAGATTACTTGTAATCTTTTGAAAAAAAGGGAATTTTGTCGTATACCTATTAATTTCAATAACTACGAATTAATATCCCGCCCATCTTTCGGCAATTTCATCCAGAATTTCAATAATTGTTTCCGGGTTGGTTTCTGTAACCAAGCGAGTGCGGGTGGATTTAAAATCGGGCAAGGCTTTAAAATAGTTCGAAAAATGCTGTCGCATTTCAAAAACGCCCGTAATGCCTCCTTTCCAATTCAATGAATAGGAAAGATGGCGTTTGGCCAGGGCTACTCTATCTAAAACAGTCATGGTTGGTAGCATTTCGCCGGTTTTTAGGTAATGTTTTACCTCGCGAAATATCCATGGGCGGCCAATGGCTGCCCGGCCAATCATAATGGCATCTACCCCATAAGTTTCGAACTTTTCTTTAGCTATCATTGCACTGGTCACATCCCCATTCCCAATGATGGGAATTTTCATGCGGGGGTTCTTTTTGATTTCGCCAATTAAGGTCCAATCGGAAATGCCTTGGTACATTTGTTTTCGGGTACGACCATGCACCGTGAGGGCTGCAATACCGCAATCCTGCAATTGTTCTGCTAACTGTACGATGGGCTTGTCGGTTTCGTCCCATCCCAAGCGGGTTTTTACCGTTACCGGAAGGGTTACTGCTTGAACCACTTTTTGAGTAATTTCCAGCATCAAAGGTATATTCTGCAATAATCCGGCTCCAGCGCCTTTTCCGGCCACCCTTTTTACAGGACATCCAAAATTCAGGTCAATTAAATCGGGGTTGGCTTCCTGACAGCGCTTTGCTGCTTCCACCATGGCCGATGGGTCTTTACCATATATTTGGATTCCTACAGGCCGTTCACCGGCTGAAAGCTCCAGTTTACGCAGCGATTTTCCGGCGTCGCGTATCAAACCATCCGACGATACAAATTCGGTGTACATCATATCGGCCCCAAATTCCTTGCAGAGCCTTCGGAAGGATGGATCGCTTATGTCTTCCATAGGAGCAAAAAACAGAGGCTTTTCGCCCAAATCAATGGTTCCGATTTTCATATTTTCCTTTTTTTGCCACTAATTACACTAAATTAACACGAAAAATGTA
>DYQV01000739.1 GCA_020719105.1 Rikenella microfusus | reverse complement strand
ATGCCCATCGCACATTCACACCTTTCGCTGTGCTCAGGTATGAATAAAGCGGGATCAATCCCTTCCATCGATTAATTCGGGTTAAAAAAGGATATCTTTTTCAACCCGTTCCATAATAATCTTAAACCAATAGGTAAAATTTTCGGGATGTTGATTCATTTCCTGCATAAGGTCAGGAATAGAAATACATCGGTAAGCAGCTACTTCATCGGGATTCACCATAGGAATACCATCCCAATTCCCGATATACACATGATCGGTTTCATGTTCGGTCAATCCATTATCGAAATGGGCCTTATAAGTAAACGATAATTTAAAATCCATCGGACAATCGAATCCCATTTCAAAAGAAAGCCGGTCGTGGATGCATTCGTCCATGGTCATGTGCTGCAGCAAATGGCTACAGCAGGTATTTGTCCAAAGGCCAGGAGAGTGGTATTTTTGCCAAGCCCGCTGTTGAAGCATTAATTCTTTTTTGTTGTTGAAAATAAATATGGAAAAAGCCCGGTGAAGCGTTCCCTCCCGATGCACTTTCATTTTTTCGTCATATCCAATAATGGTATCATTTGAGTCAACAAGGGCTATTAACGGGTTGTTCGATTCTTTCATTTACAAGTACTTTTAATAACTGATTTTCATTGAGTTCGGTGGGTTTGCCACTTTACCAATGTTTTTTGCACCCACAGGTGTCCAAAAATAAGCATTGTGTGGGAATATTCAATTTTTACATTTTAAGGCTTGGCCATTTTCAACTGTTAAACTGTGATTGAATTTTAACTGGAACCCAAATTGAGTGATTTGCTACCACAAATCTGCTCAATCGACTGAACAATTGTAAGTTTCCACAAATTTTCGTTTCACTCAATTTGTGAAAAACAACAATTGCTATGTAGGTTCGCCGCGGCGAATAAGTAAAGCGCTTTTTTCCCCGAGGACTCGGGGTCAAATCGCCCAACTTAGGTGGAAGCCGCAATTCTTAGAGCAATTAATTGTGCTATCAAAACATCCGTGTCAATCAGTTTGTTTAACAATGTGTATTTTTTTATAAAACTAATTCATCAATTCATAAATTTAGTACAAAATTGTATTGTAAAAGTCCTATGATAAAAAAGAATGGCTCTATTCTAAATTAGGATTGATTTATGTAAGTGATTA
>DYQV01000010.1 GCA_020719105.1 Rikenella microfusus | reverse complement strand
TTCGTGGCTAAAATTATAAACAGATGAAAATAACCTTAAACAACCATACTATTGATTTAACAAATGTCAATTGGGATGAAATAGAAACCTTACAGCCAGATGCTCACTGGTGGCAGAGCATTGTTGCTTTTCTTAAAGATTGGGCTGACCCTAATCTTACTATTAATTTAATAACTTCAGGTTCTACAGGAACACCAAAAACGATTGTGGTCGAAAAGAAATACCTGCATATTTCAGCAGAAAAAACTTGCAAATTTTTCAATCTAGGTTCACAATCAACCGGTTTGCTGTGCCTTTCAGCCGATTATATTGCAGGAAAAATGATGCTGGTGCGGGCTATTGTTTCCGGAATGAAATTAATCTGTGTGGAACCAAGCGGAAATCCGGTTAAAAACTTATCAAATGAAATTGATTTTGCTGCCCTGGTACCCTATCAATTGCAGCAAAGCCTAGAAACCCCACTCAAACTAAAGTTGATTAAAAATCTGGTGATAGGCGGTGGAACCATTCAAGCACCCGATGCCGAAATGCTGGCGGCTCTTGAAATAACTGCTTTTGAAACCTTTGGCATGACTGAAACGCTATCACACTTTGCCTTGAAACAGATATCGCCGAAAAGGCAGAAGCTTTTTAGCACCCTCAACGGAATTACTGTTTCAAAAGATGCCGAAAACCGCTTAATAATTTATTACCCGGAATTGAGAATTGAAAAACTGCAAACCAACGATGTAGTGGAAATTATTAATGACAAAACCTTTAAATGGATTGGCCGTCTTGATTTTACCATCAATTCCGGTGGAATTAAAATATCACCTGAGGTATTGGAAGAAAAAATAGCCACTTTCATCATCCCGCGGTTTTGCATTGTTGGCTTTCCCGATGAAAAACTGGGTGAAAAAGTCGTTTTATTAATTGAAGGCAAATCGTTCAATACCATGAAAATTTATGGGCAAATGAAACAGTTGCTGCCGCCCCATCATTGCCCCAAAGAAATCCGGTTTTTAGAGCGTTTTCCGTTAACAGAGTCGGGGAAAATAAAACGGAAGGAATTAGTAGTAAAATGAAATTATCGATTATAATTGAATTGTATTGAATATGCCCATTCAAAAATCTTTTAAAGGCTGCAAGTTTAAGAAATCCTCCTACCTTTGCATTTCATTTTCAGTATATGGCAATCAAGAAAAAAGCCGATAAACCATCAGGCCGCCGCGGCAAGCCCACTCCTACTTTCAAAGTAACCGAAAACACGTTGTTGATGGATTTCCTTATTAAAAATCTACCGGACAAAAACAAAAACAACATTAAAACCCTACTGAAAGATGGACAGGTAAATGTGAATGATTTGGTTATTACTAAATTTAACCATCCCTTAACTACTGGACAGAAGGTTGAAATCAGTTGGCATAAAAGACCTTCCAGCGTTACCTATCAAGGGTTATCCATTATTTATGAAGACAACCATTTGATACTGATTGATAAATTCCCGGGTATATTGGCCATTGCTACCGATAAAGGAAACCAGTTGACTGCATACAATACCTTGAGCAATCATGTTAAAATACAAGGGGCCGATCGTAAAGTTTTTGTGGTTCATCGGCTCGACCGGGAAACTTCGGGGTTGATGATGTATTGTAAAAGCCAATTAATTCAAGCTCAATTGCAGAAAAACTGGCATCAGGTAATTACTGAACGTGCGTATTTAGCAGTAGTTGAAGGACATCCGGCAAACAATAAGGGTACTATTAAGTCGTATCTTAAAGAAAATAAAGCATTGCTCATGTACTCAACTGAGGATGAAACCGATGCCCAATTAGCCATTACCCATTATCAAACCTTAAATACCAATAAACACTATTCGATGCTCAAGGTTAATCCTGAAACCGGTCGAAAAAACCAGATAAGGGTGCATATGCAGGACATTGGCCACCCAATTGTGGGCGACCGAAAGTACGGTTCAACAACTAACCCAATTGGCCGTTTAGGTTTGCATGCCTGGGTTTTGGCCTTCATTCATCCAGTTACTCAAAAACCAATGCGTTTTGAAAGTACCATCCCTAAAAAATTCAGTCAGCTTTTTGCTGAAAATTCAACGGAAACAAAGGAGTAATACGTTAAAATTATTCTGTTAACTGTCAGTCTAACGGCAAATTAATACTTGTTTAAAAGTGAAAAAATGATTTTCAACCAGTCGAGTTCTGACTAGTAGCTTAAAGGTATTCAGAAATTTAAGTTTAAAATTCGGAAACCAACAAAAAAACTATATATTCGGTTTTTAAACCGCTACCAATGAGAAAAATTGAACTTTACTGGCAGATTTTAATAGCTTTTTGTTTGGCTATTGTATTTGGAATCCTCTTCAAAAATGCTGTTCCTTATGTTTCCTGGATGGGTGTGGTTTTCCTGAAAGGATTGAACATGGTTATCATCCCGCTCATTGTAAGTTCTATGATTTCGGGAGTGGTGAATATTGGTGATGCCAAAAATTTGGGACGTGTTGGCCTGAAAACCATGAGTTATTTTATTTTAACCAGTATTGTTGCTCTTTTTACCGGACTAATTCTGGTAAACTTAATAAAACCGGGAGTTGGAGCTGAATTGGGCTTGCATCAGAATCCTTTGGAATTATCGCTGACCAAAGTTACTTTTGGAGACGTCTTACTCAATATAGTTCCAAGCAATATTGTTAAGGCAATGGTTGAAAACCAAATTCTTTCCATCATATTTTTCTCACTCCTGTTCGGGTTCTTTATTACTAAAACCGAGGTAAAATACAAATCAATTTTATCAGAGTTTTTTAATGCCATATTCGAGGTAATGATGAAGCTTACTATGTTCATTATCAAGTTTACTCCATTAGGAATTTTTGGTATCATTGCTAAACTGGTAGCTGAACAAGAAAATTTGGGTGCATTGTTTTCACGACTTGGTTTATATGGACTGGTTGTAATTCTTGGATTGGTAATTCATTCGGGCATTACTCTGCCTTTGTTGATTAAAATATTTGCAAAAGTAAATCCAATCAATCATTTTAAAGCAGTGCGCGAGCCTTTACTAACGGCTTTTTCAACCTCATCATCCAGCGCAACTTTGCCATTGACTATGGAAGCCGTTGAGCATAAAAGTGGGGTATCAAATACCATTTCATCGTTTGTTTTGCCATTGGGGGCTACTATAAATATGAATGGTACGGCTTTATACGAATTGGTAGCAGCCATGTTTATTGCTCAGGCTTATGGCATTGATTTATCGTTTGGCCAACAATTAATATTGGTAGTTACCGGATTGCTTGCTTCCATTGGTTCTGCCGGTATTCCTATGGCAGGAATGGTAATGATGTCGGTGATTCTTTCTTCGGTTGGATTGCCTTTAGAAGGTATTGGACTGATTTTAGCCATTGATCGTTTTTTAGATATGTTCCGCACCACGGTTAATGTTTGGGGCGATACCTGCGGTGCAGTAATTATTGCTAAATCAGAAGGTGAAACGCTCAAGATTTAACGTCCAAAGGATAGAAAACTCATTTATTTTTTAACATTTCTTAAAACCGATTCAACAAGTTCCGAATTGTTTATTTTAAAAAGATGTTTTATAAAACCCTTCCAAAAATTATTATTATTCATTGAGAAATGCCCATCATCTGCAATAATATGATTTTTATCATGCTTTTTGCTTCAAACATTAAAATTCCTTTCCATAATTATTACACATTTTTTCAAATAATTGTAAAATAGCCATTTTTATTCTCTAAATTGACTGTATAAAGCTGTTACATTGCAACATACATCTCCTATTAATTTGTTACTTTGGTTGCTCTTGTAAATCCTATTCATTTTTGCCATATTTAAAAATAAACCATTTAGTAGTTGAAAAAATGGTAATTATGATTAATAGAAGTAACTATTGGAAAATAGAATTAAATGCAAATTATACCTTTTTAATACTATCGAATAGTATTAATCTAAGGCTAGTTTAAACTATAATATTATGGAAACGCTAAAATTGTCACTAGTCAATCAAATTGCAACCCTAACATTTACAAGGCCAAATTCCTTAAATGCGCTCAATTCAAAAGTTTTTGAAGAGCTCACAGCTACCCTTGATGAACTGGATAAAATTCCAAACCTGAGGGTACTTATAATTACAGGTGAAGGCAAAGCCTTTGTGGCGGGAGCCGATATTGCTGAAATGCATACAAAAAGTCCCGACCAAGCAAAGGTATTTTCTCAAATGGGACACGATGTTTTTTCCAGAATAGAGAATTTTAAAGTACCTGTGATAGCCGCAGTAAATGGGTTTGCTTTGGGCGGTGGATTGGAATTGGCATTATCCTGCGATTTCCGAATTGCCTCCGACAAAGCTAAATTCAGTGCTCCGGAGGTAAATTTGGGATTAATACCCGGATTTAATGGCACCCAGCGATTGCCAAAAACTGTTGGACCAGGATATGCTAAATACATGCTTTATACTGCTCAAATAGTTGAAAGTAATGAAGCACTTCGCATTGGTTTGGTACAACTGGTTACTACTCCAGAATTGTTAATGGAAAAAACATTAGAAATTGCTGAACTCATCAGTACCAAAGGACAACAAGCTGTTCAATCGGTAAAAAAAACAGTCAATTATGGATTGTTGAATGGGTTTAAAGAAGGAAGCAAATTCGAGATAAACGAGTTTTCAGTACAGTTTAATGAACAAGGTCAAGAAGGAATGTTTGCCTTTCTTGAGAAAAGAAAACCTAATTGGAAATAAATAGGAAGAAGTTATGAATACAAACGAACGATTTCAGAATGTCTCTGTTTTAGGAGCGGCAGGTAAAATGGGTAGTGGAATACTCTATTTAAATACGCTGTATATTTCAAAACTGGCCATCAATCCCGAAAACTGCAATAAATGTTATACTATTTTTGCCATTGATCGGTCGCAGGAACAATTAAACCAATTGCTCAAGTTTACCAAAAGCCTCCTTTTAAAATGGGCTGAAAAAAATATTATTTGGCTACGGACCATGTATGCCGAAAGAACGGATTTGATTGAAAATAGCGAAATCATTCAAGCCTATCTGCAAGATGCTATGGCAATCATTAAGCCATCAACCCGTATTGAATCGGCTTTTGATTCACACTTGATTTTTGAAGCGGTTATTGAAGATATGGAATTAAAAACACAGATATTAAGCACCATAAAACTGAATAATCCACACAATCCATGGTTTTTAACAAATACCAGCTCTATTCCTATCCATATCCTCAATCATGAAGCCAATCTTGAAGGCAATATTATTGGATGCCACTTTTACAATCCGCCTGCAGTACAAAAACTGATTGAAGTAATTGAGCTGAAAAATGGTAACAGTCAACTTTCAAAACTAGTATATGATTTTGGCAAAGATTTGGGAAAAATGATGGTTCCTGCCAATGATATTGCTGGTTTCATTGGTAATGGTTTTTTTATGCGCGATTTACTTTTTGGAATTGAAAAGGCCAATCAATTAAAAGAAACCTTCAGTTTTGCAGAATCCATTTTGTTGATTGACACCCTTACCCGCGATTTTATGCTACGGCCTATGGGAATATTCCAATTGATGGATTATGTTGGAATTGATGTTTGCCAATTCATTCTGAATGTAATGAACAAACACCTTCAAGAAAACATAGAAAGCCCTTTATTATTGGAGTTACTCAATAAAAATATAAAAGGAGGCCAGCTTTCTGATGGTTCTCAAAAGCCCGGATTTTTCACCTATACAAAAGGTAAAATTGAAACGGTTTACGACTATGACAAAGGAATGTATATGCCCTTGAATGAATTGAGCGAAAAAATTAACAGTCATTTGGGAACATTACCTGAAAACGTTTCATGGAAAAGCCTTTCAAGAGATCCACAAAAGAAAGAGAAAATGAGTCAGTATTTTTCATTATTGGCTCAATCCAAAGATAATGGAGCTTATTTAGCCATGGAATATATGAAACAAATGAAAACAATTGGTAAAGGACTTGTGAAACAAGGGGTTACTGAAACCGATGAAAATGTGAACACGGTAATGATAACTGGATTTCATCATTTATATGGTCCAATCAACGAATATTGCTAACCGGTTCAATTATAATAATTTATCACCTGTAGAATAAATAAAGATTCGGAGTTATGATACAAAAGAAAATATATATGGTAGCCGGTTACAATACGGTATCCATGGGAACCGGGCGTAGTGAATTCAACCCTAAAAAGGAACGTCCTGGCCTTGAGCAATATATTCAGGAAGCAGGGAGGGCTACTTTGGCACAAATTGGAGGAGCAAAAAATGTAGATGAATGTGTGATTGGAAATTTTATGGCTGCCCGGTTCAACAATCAGTCCCATTTGGCAGCTATGATGCCATCTATTGATGCAGGACTACGTTACAAACCTTCTACCCGAGTAGAAGGAGCTTGTGCTTCGGGAGGTTTAGCCTTGATGGTTGGTATAAAATCGGTTCTTGCCGGTACATCTGAAGTAGTTTTGGCATTGGGTGTCGAAGTTCAAAATACCGTTAAAGCTATTTATGGAGCAGATTATCTAGCCTTAGCTGGTTGGTACAAAAACCGGAAGAAAGGACATGCTTACTTTTTTCCGGGTGAATTTAGCGACAGGGCAAAAGCTTATTCTGATGTTTATGGTAAAGAATATGCCAGAAACGGGATGGCCAGTTGGTTTAAAAATGCCATTGAAAATGCACGGCTTTGTTCCACGGCTCAGGAATTTGAAAATACGGCGGCTGATCTAATGATACTTGGCCTGACAGTACCTAATGGTAAAAATTTTGTTGACCACTTAACTGTTTATGATTGTTCCAAAGTATCTGATGGCGCTTCTTCAATAGCTATTGTATCTGAAGAAGGATTGAAACGCATCGGCATTTCAAAAGATGAAGCAATAGAAGTAGTCGGGTTCGGCCAGGTAGAAGAAAATTTACTGGATGATCCCATTGATTTAAATGAACTTACTACCACGAAAAAAGCCGTGGAAAAAGCATTAAATATGGCTCAAATTACCAAAGAGCAGTTAGCCACAGTTGAAACCCACGACTGTTTTACCATTGCCGGTATTTTAGCCACCGAAGCAATTGGCTTTGCCGCCAAAGGAAAAGGAGCTGAGTTTGTATCCAATGGAAATACTTCACAAAATGGTATTATTCCTTTCAACACTACCGGAGGGCTAATTGGCTGGGGTCACCCAACCGGAGCAACCGGGGTTCATCAAGCGGTTACCATTTGGGAACAATTTACCCAAAAGGCAGGAAAGGCACAGATTGCAATACCTTCCAATAAACCGTATGGATTATCTATAAATATGGGAGGAAATGATAAAACGTTAGTTGCCATCGTTTACAAAAAACAATAAAATATGTTTCAATAAACTCATGAGCTAATGAACCAATGAACCAATGAACGAATAAACTAATAAACTAAATCGAAATAAAATGAACTTTGAATTGAATGAAGAACAACAGATGATTCGCCAAGCTGCACGCGACTATGCTCAGCGAGAATTAATAAAAGATGTCATTGAACGCGATGAGAAAGCTATTTATCCGGCAGAACACATCAAAAAACTTTCGGAACTTGGTTTTTTGGGTATGCTGGTTGACCCTAAATATGACGGCGGTGGCATGGATACTGTTTCGTACGTTTTGGCTATTGAAGAATTTTCAAAGGTTGATTCATCGATAGGAGTTATTATTTCAGTAAATAATTCACTGGTTTGTTATGGAATTGAGAGTTTTGGAACTGAAGAACAAAAACAAAAATGGCTCAAACCATTGGCACGAGGCGAGAAAATAGGGGCATTTTTACTATCTGAACCAGGTGCCGGCAGTGATGCTACTTCCCAAAAAACTACTGCCATTGATATGGGCGATTATTATTTGGTAAATGGAGTTAAAAATTGGATTACCAATGGAAATTCTGCATCAACATATATTGTTATTGTTCAAACACATAAAGAAAAAGGACACAAAGGAATTAATGCACTTCTGGTTGACAAATACTCTCCCGGGATAACCGTTGGTGTGCATGAAAATAAAATGGGAATGCGAAGTTCCGATACCCATTCTATTCAGTTTACCGATGTTAAGGTTCCCAAAGAAAACCGATTAGGAGATGATGGTTTCGGATTCAAATTTGCCATGAAAACGCTGGAAGGTGGTAGAATTGGTATCGCTTCACAAGCCTTGGGTCTTGCTTCAGGAGCCTTTGAATTAGCCACCAAGTATGCAAAAGAGCGGAAAGCATTTGGAACTGAAATAATTAACCACCAGGCTATTGCCTTTAAATTAGCCGATATGGCTACTGAAATAGAAGCAGC
The DNA here is from genome assembly GCA_020719105.1 of Rikenella microfusus. Taxonomy (GTDB): domain Bacteria; phylum Bacteroidota; class Bacteroidia; order Bacteroidales; family SZUA-534; genus GWE2-40-63. The sequence goes on along the minus strand of DYQV01000010.1, from coordinate 12,625 downwards.
GCGTTTGCTATGCTTGAAAGCGGCATGGCTTAAAGATAAAGGGCTACCCTTTGGAAATGCCAGTGCTATGGCCAAGCTTTATGCTGCCGATACTGCAATGAAAGTAACTACAGAAGCCGTTCAAATTCATGGAGGTTATGGTTACGTTAAAGAATACCATGTGGAACGCATGATGCGCGATGCTAAGCTTACTCAAATTTATGAAGGAACATCAGAAATTCAAAAAATTGTGATATCGCGAGCTATTGCTAATGATGATTTGTAGCATCGCTAAAAAATTTTAATTCATTGAATAAACAAATAACTTAAACAACTTGAACATGAAAATTTTAGTTTGCATAAGTAATGTACCCGATACCACTACTAAAATTAAATTTACCGACAAACAAACTCGATTTGACCCCACTGGAGTGCAGTGGATTATTAACCCTTGGGATGAATTAGCACTCTCCCGATCCGTTGATTTAAAGGAGGATAGCAGCAATCCCGTATCTGAAATAACAGTAATAAATGTGGGTACATCGGAAACAGAACCCACCCTGCGAAAGTGCTTAGCAATTGGAGCCGACAAGGCCATTCGCATCGATTCAGAACCTAAAGATGCGTTCTTTACAGCCCAACAAATTGCTAATTATGTACAAAAAGAATCCTTTGAATTTGTAGTTTTCGGAATTGAATCCGGAGATTATAATGGTTCATCAGTGGGCGGTATGGTGGCTGAAATTTTAGGTGTTCCATCGGTGTCTTCTGTATCAGATATAAAATTCAATGGATCGTCGGCTACTATTGAACGTGATGTGGATGGAGGAAAAGAATATATGCAAGTGCAAGGAACAACTGTAATAGTGGTTCAAAAAGGTTTCGCTAAAGAACCCCGGATACCCAATATGCGCGGTATCATGATGGCCCGACAAAAACCATTGGAAGTTTTAGCGGCGATTGATTCTGAACTTTTAACTGAAATTATTGAGTTCAACCTACCAGAACCCAAGGCAAAGGTTAAAATGATTGATCCTGATAATTTGCAGGAATTGGTGGCACTTCTTAGTAAGGAAGCTAAAGTACTTTAATTGTAATTCATTTATAAAACCTAGTAACTATGTCAGTTTTAGTCTATATCGAAAACTTTGGCGGTAAACTTAAGAAACAGAATTTCGAATTAGCCTCTTTTGCGTCTAAGTTAGCAGAATCAACCAATTCAACAGCAAAAGCTTTGGTTTTAGGTACCATAAACAATGCTGAAATCGAAAAACTCAATCAATTTGGAATCGAAAAAATTATAAAAGTGGAAGGCGAGTCCTTCAATATCAGGATAAACAAAGTTTTCACCCAAGTAATTGAAGAGGTAGTTTTAAAGGAAAATGTAAGTATGGTACTTTTTCCTGATAACAATACTGGCAAGGCTTTGGCTCCTCGCTTATCGGTTCGGCTTCGCGCCGGGTTTGTTTCAGGAGTAGTATCGTTGCCAGAATCTTACAATCCGTTTATTATAATTAAACGTGCTTTTTCAGGAAAAGCCTTTGCAAAAGTTAAAATCAATACCCCAACAAAAATTTTATCGTTGGCAATTAATTCTTTTGGATTGCATGAAAAACCGGTTACCCTGAAAATAGAATACTTTGAAACTCAGGTTTCCTTTGCCGATGTACCTATTAAAATGGTTGAACGTAAGGTATCTGAAAACAAAGTATCCTTGTTCGATGCTGATATTGTAGTTAGCGGTGGACGAGGAATGCGTGGCCCTGAAAACTGGAAACCATTGGAAGATTTAGCCACTGTTTTGGGTGCGGCCACTGCATGTAGCCGTCCGGTTAGCGACGATGGCTGGCGTTCACACGATGAGCATGTTGGACAAACCGGAAAAATTATTGCACCCAATCTTTATATTGCTGTTGGCATTTCAGGAGCAACTCAGCATGTGGCCGGAGTTAGTCGTTCTAAATGTCTGGTGGCTATTAATACCGATAGTGATGCTCCCATTTTTGAAGTGGCTAACTATGGTATTTTAGGAGATGTACAAAAAATACTGCCTAAACTAACTGAAGCCTTCAAAGCATTTAAGGGCGATTAATAAACTATTGAAACTATGGCAAAGCAATTTATTTTCATCCCATTATTGCTGCTTACAATCCTAATTTTTGGATTTACCTTGAACCGGATATGGCAGCTATTCAAAATAACCAAAGCCACAAATCCTACTCAGGATATGGTTAAGCGATTAATTTTAACATTAAAAATCGCAATGGGTCAATCAAAAATACTACGAAAACCATTCATTGGATTCATGCATGCTCTTGTCTTTTGGGGATTTTTGGCTATTACTCTTGGAAGTATTGAAATGGTGATGGATGGTATTACTGGAAAAGAGCATTTTTTCTCAAACTTTGGATGGTTTTATTCATTAATTACTGCATCGGGCGACCTATTTGCCTATATAATTGTCATTGGGATTTTGATATTTCTTATCCGACGAAAAATTCTGCACATTAAACGGTTTTCAGGAATTGAATTAACTTCAAAAAATAAATTGGATGCATCAGTCGCCCTATTGTTAATTCTTTTCTTAATGGTTACGTTAATAGGACTTAATTGGAGTAATTCCATTAAAAATGAAGCTGTTTTAACCGGTTGGTTTCCTGTTTCATCTTACTTAGCTTCTGTTTTTTCAATAGAGCAAACCTTGGCGCTATGTGTCTATCAACTTTGTTGGTGGAGTCATATTCTGGGAATATTTATTTTTGCCAATTACCTCCCCTATTCCAAACACTTCCATGTATTCTTATCAATTCCAAATGTTTATTTCAGCAATCTGGAACCATTGACCAAACTTCCGAATATGTCCTCCGTAACCCGCGAAGTTAAACTAATGATGAGCCCGAATCCGTATCAGCAAAATTCAAATGAAACCATAAGCCGGTTTGGGGTGCAAGATGTTGAAGACATTACCTGGAAGAATTACATGGATTCGCTAACATGCACGCAATGTGGACGATGCACCGAGGTTTGTCCGGCAAATATCACAGGCAAAAAACTATCACCACGTAAAATTTTTGTTGATGTACGAAATCGTATGAACGACAAAGGTCCAAAATTGATAAAAGATAAACATTATACTGACAATAAATCGTTAGTTGGCGATTTTATTAGCATGGAAGAACTCTGGGCTTGCACTACTTGCAATGCTTGCGCTCAGGAATGTCCATTGAATATAAGCCATCCCAATTTAATTATTGACATGCGCAGGTACTTAGTTCTTGAAAAAGGGTTGGCTCCAACAGGTATTAAAACCATGTTTGCCAATATCGAAAACAATGGTGCACCTTGGCAATTTTCACCTCAAGACCGCTTGGAATGGACTAAGGACAATGAACAGTGAACAATTAATAATTAGTAATCCGCAATAATAATCAATTAAAAACATGTCTCAAATTGATGTCCCTGTAATGGCCCAAAAAGTGGCTCAAGGTAAAAAACCGGAATTTCTGTTTTGGGTTGGATGCGCCGGTGCTTTCGATGAACGATATAAAAAAGTAGTCCGCTCATTTGCCAAGATTTTGAACCATGCAAAAGTTGATTATGCCGTTTTAGGTACCGAAGAATCTTGCACCGGAGACCCGGCAAAACGGGCTGGAAATGAAATGCTTTTTCAAATGCAGGCATTGGCTAACATTGAAATTCTCAATGGATATGAGGTAAAAAAAATTATTTGTACTTGTCCCCATTGCTTCAATACGTTAAAAAATGAATATCCTGAATTGGGCGGAGACTATGAAGTTTTTCATTACACTGCTTTTCTGGAAAAATTAATAGAAGAAGGTAAGCTAAAGATTGATAAATCAATTTTTCGGGATAAAAGAATTACGTATCACGATCCATGTTATCTGGGAAGAGGGAATGATATTTATGAGGCTCCACGTAAAGTCATTCAGTCGTTGGATGGAAAATTCACAGAATTGAAACGGTCCAAAAGTTTTGCATTATGCTGTGGTGCTGGAGGTGCGCAGATGTTTAAAGAGTCGGAAAAAGGAACCAAAGAAGTTTTTTCCGAACGGACCGAAGATGTAATTGAATCGGGAGCTGAAATTGTTGCAACGGCTTGCCCATTTTGCATGACCATGCTTACGGATGGCATTAAATTCCGGGATAAACAAACTGAAATAAGGAATCTAGATATTGCAGAATTGGTTGCCATGAATTTGGAACTTTAGTTAGCAAACATATTAATTAACATAACTAACTCAAAATCTATTGGCTATTCCTACCCTATGCCAGCTAAAAAATTAACACCGCACAGAAAAAGTATTGTTTTCAATACTAAATGCCATAAATACAACGAACTATGAGCCAAAATATGAACCCTTATCACACAAAAAATATAGTAAGAATTGTAACTGCGGCTTCTCTTTTTGATGGTCACGATGCCGCCATAAATATTATGCGTCGAATTTTGCAATCATCCGGAGCAGAGATTATCCATTTGGGACACAATCGGTCAGTTTTGGAAATTGTGGAATGTGCTATTCAAGAAGATGCTCATGCCATTGCCATTACTTCCTACCAAGGAGGACATATTGAGTTTTTTAAATACATGTACGACTTGCTTGTTGAAAAAGGATGCGAACACATTAAAATATTTGGTGGTGGTGGTGGTGTAATTTTACCTGAGGAAATTGAGCAATTGCATCAATATGGCATTGCCCGTATTTTTACTCCCGATGATGGTCGTTCTATGGCTCTTCAAGGGATGATAAATTATATTCTTGAAAAAATTGATTATCCGTTAGACATTGAAAAACAATGGATGCAAAGAATTCCAAATTATGAAGAGCCACATAAAATTGGCCGGTTCATAACTTGCTTAGAAAATAATCAACCCGGTGTTGATGAAATAAAAGAGTTATTAAAAAAATCGGAACAAGGATTGCGAATACCAGTAATAGGAATAACCGGAACGGGTGGTTCTGGAAAATCTTCACTGGTTGATGAACTCATCCGTCGTTTTCTGATTGATCACAATGAGCTGAAAATTGGAGTTATTAGTGTCGATCCGAGTAAAAGAAAATCAGGTGGAGCTTTACTTGGCGATCGAATCCGCATGAATTCCATTCATAACCCTCGGGTATATATGCGTAGCATGGCTACCCGTGAAGCCAACTTATCCATTTCGAAACACATTGATGATTCCATTGCCGTTTTAAAAGCTGCCGGATATAACATGATACTTCTGGAAACATCCGGAATAGGTCAATCAGATACCCAAATAGTGGATCATTGCGATGTTACTGTTTATGTTATGACTCCTGAGTATGGAGCACCATCGCAACTGGAAAAAATTGATATGCTCGACTTTGCCGAAATTATATCTATCAATAAATCAGATAAAAAAGGGGCTCTTGATGCCTTGAGAGACGTTCGGAAACAATTTCAACGGAATAAAGGATTGTGGGAAACAAATCCAGAAGAATTACCGGTGTTTTTAACTCATGCTTCCCAATTTTTCGACCCAGGAGTTAACCAATTTTATTTTAAACTTAAATCCATTATCCAAAAGAATTTTCAACATTCAATAGCTCCGGTTGAATCTCATTTTTATTCATCCAAGGTAAATCAAATCATACCACCCGAGCGCGTTCGATATCTTTCTGAAATTAGTGAATGCATAAGAGAATATAATCTGAAAGCCGAAGAACAATCAACCATTGCTTCAAAAATAAATGCGTTGAACCTAACCTTCCAACTTTTAGAAAAAAACAGCACATCCGTGAAGGAAATAACTGAATTAATTGCTGGCTGGAAAAAAAAGCTGAGTTCTGAGAACATTGAACTCTTATCATTTTGGAAAGAAAAAAGCGAAGCATATCAGAAAGATGTTTTTGTTTTTAATGTTAGGGGAAAAGATATAAGCATTGAAGCTTTTACAGAAACTCTGTCGCATACTAAAATTCCGAAGATTGCTATACCAAAGTTTAAAAATGAAGGTGATATTCTCCGATGGTTGTTAAAAGAAAATTTCCCGGGTTATTTTCCCTTTGCATCTGGAGTTTTCCCCTTTAAACGGGAATATGAAGATCCAACCCGGATGTTTGCCGGCGAAGGTAGTCCTGAACGTACCAACCGGCGGTTTCATTATTTATCGAAAGGGTTGAAGGCTAAACGGCTTTCAACAGCGTATGATTCCGTAACTCTTTATGGCGAAAATCCTGACTTGCGTTTGGATATTTACGGAAAAATTGGGAATTCCGGTGTATCCATTGCTACACTTGATGATTCGAAAAAATTGTATTCAGGTTTTGATTTGTGCCATCCGCTAACCTCAGTTAGTATGACTATCAATGGTCCAGCGCCTGTAATACTAGCCATGTATTTAAATACAGCTATTGATCAGGCGTGCGAAAAATATCTGAAAGAAAACAAGGAGTTGGATAAAATTAAATTGCTGATTCAAGAAAAATTTAAAAAAGCTGGAGTAAAAGCACCTGCTTATTATGAATCATTACCTGAATCGAACAATGAACTGGGATTGGCATTGCTTGGAATTCATAGCAGTGAAATTTTGCCCAATGATATTTATGAGCAAATTAAGGAAAGAACACTCACTTCAGTAAGAGGAACGGTTCAAGCTGATATTCTGAAAGAAGATCAGGCACAAAACACGTGTATTTATGGCATTGATTTTTCGCTTAAATTAATGGGTGATGTACAACAATATTTTATTAATCATCGAATTGAAAACTTCTATTCGGTTTCAATTTCCGGCTATCATATTGCTGAAGCGGGCGCCAATCCAATAAGTCAACTGGCTTTTACCTTGGCAAATGGGTTTACTTATGTTGAGTACTACCTGGCACGTGGAATGCATATTGATGACTTTGCCCCTAACCTGTCCTTTTTTTTCTCGAATGGAATTGATCCGGAATTCGCCGTAATAGGGCGTGTAGCTAGAATTATTTGGGCAAAAGCAATGAAATATAAATACAAAGCAAGTGAGCGTTCACAAAAATTAAAATACCATATTCAAACATCAGGTCGTTCCTTACATGCTCAAGAAATTGAATTCAACGATATCCGAACCACTTTGCAAGCTTTATATGCTATTTATGATAATTGCAATTCACTGCATACCAATGCTTATGACGAGGCCATCACTACCCCTACCGAAGAGTCGGTGCGCCGGGCCATGGCTATTCAAATGATTATTAACTATGAATTGGGATTGGCTATGAACCAAAATTCGCTGCAAGGTTCATTTATAATTGAAGAACTAACTGACTTGGTGGAAGAAGCTGTTTTGTTAGAATTTGAAAGATTAAATGAGCGGGGTGGTGTTTTGGGTTCAATGGAAACCAACTACCAGAGAAGTAAAATACAGGAAGAATCGCTCTACTATGAAACCCTTAAAAACAATGGAAAGCTGCCGATTATGGGTGTAAATACATTTCTTTCTTCAAAAGGTTCGCCTACCATATTACCCAGCGAAGTTATTCGAAGTACGGATGAAGAAAAACAAAATCAGCTTGCTGCATTAAATCGTTTTCATGAAATAAACAAGCAACTTACTCCCATCTATTTAGAGCGTTTGAAAAAATCAGCCCTTGAAAATAAAAATGTGTTTGAAGAATTAATGGAAGCCGTTAAATATTGCTCCTTAGGACAGATAACTCATGCGCTTTTTGAAGTAGGCGGCCAATACAGAAGAAACCTGTAATAGTAAAGTATATTTAGTGTCCACAAGTGATTGCTACCCAAATTGAACGATTTGCTATCGCAATTCTGCTCAATCGACTTAACAATTGTAAGTTTTTACAAATTTTTGCTTCACTCAATTTGTAATAAACAACAATTGCTATGTAGGTTCGCCGCGGCGAATAAGTAAAGCGCTTTTTCACTACGCTCAAATCACTCAACTTAGGTACTATTCGGAAACCTCGATAAAATAAAATCTTTTAGCATTTATGTAACTGGTAGTGTAATAACTATCGTAAGCCTGTCGGTACGTCGGTGGAAGCGCATAATATACTTCCGAATTCACATCTGCTATATTAAAAGTCATACTAAAAACACCCATTTCATTGTCTTGCGAAAAATCGTTATAATCTATACGGTCTTCACCGTAATATACATTGGCATTGGCTTCAAAGGAAAAAACGCCCAAATAATGGGGAATGATTCCAAACCTTATTTTGTTGTTAACTAATGGTTTTCCAAATTTGGCAGTAAACATATACGAAGTATAATTATTCTCAATAATATTCACTAATTCTATGCTACCATCAGTAACAATAATATCAAAATTGTTATCTAAAAAATGGAGGGAATCATAAAGTGGCTTCAACAAATATATTTCGCCAGAAAAAATAAAAGATGCATTTTTAAGTAAAATCAATTCGCCGGAATTGTAGTCCGTTAATGAATCCGGAATTATTGCATTGAACCAAAGGGTATCTCCTTTTGAATATTCCTTTTGGCTATTTTCGCCATTTACTTGTTGTGTAAAATATTTCGTTGGCTTAGCGTTACTTATATCGTCTTCAAATTTCAAACATCCTGGAAAAATGAAAACCGATAATAAAAAAATCACAATAAGGAATTTTTTCGAACTGAAGTGTTTTATAAAAAACTGGGCGCTCAACATAATTAGCTGTTTATTAATCGGTGAATTGTAATTATTAGTAAATTGATGCAGTGGAATCCAACACATGAATGAAATAATATTTTTGTTTGTTGGAATCGGAAACCGGCTGAAATACAGATTTTTCAGCATCGGTTAAATTTTGATACAACTCATAGTTTGTTTCTTCATTTTCAAAGGCTGCTGATAAATAACCTTCATAGTAATTACCTGCCAAATCATTATATCCAATCACTCCACCACCAAAGTACTGGGTTTGATCCGATGTTTTAAGTAATAATTTATCTGCATCAATACTGTAAATTCCAGGTTTTTTGAATAGTAAACCTACTTTGAGTTGATATTTGCTATTATTTTCTTCATAAACAAATCGCGCCAAGGATGCTTGACTGGTTTGGGACAATTGAGTACAGTAAGTCTCAAATACGAACGAATAGTTATTTGGCTGATAATCTTGATTTTCGGAATTCCAGGAACGAATTATCAGGTTTTGGATAAGGATTGCCTCTGAGAAGAAGACGTTTGTTTTAGTGGTGGAATCAACTAAATAGCCCACAACTTCAGATGTAACCCAGAGTGTATCATTCAAAAATATTTCGGCTAAATTATTCACCACCAAAAGCTTAGTTTCAAAAGTGGAATGATTAGAGCTTCCTAAATCTTCTTCCTTTTGACATTGCAAAAACAAAAAGCTTGCAAAAAAGACCAAACTCAATTTTAGAAATACGTTCATAATTCAAATTATTATTACTGATAGCAAAGCCCTTATAGACGGTAAAAATTTATTATACGTTGCGTGATTAACCCGGATTATTCTTGAATAATCCTGACGATAAAGCTATTCCTCAAAATTGGGAAATATAAACTCCCAATTTTGGGTATAGCTATCCCGATGTAAAATCGGGAGGGGTTTACTTGCGTGAACTCACTTTGTTCGGTTCCCGCTTTGCAACCCAAAACCCCTCGCACATTCAAACCTTTCGCTTTGCTCAGGTATGAATAAAGCGGGTTAATATTCTTTATTGTGTGTTCTTTTCAACAAGTATTTATCGTATAACCACATGCTTAAAGCTGCTGCTAATCCAATGGCTGAAACAACATACCAGATATTTGAAGGATGATACTTATCCCATAAAAAACTATTTAACTGCTGAGCGGTCATTCCAAAATCATTCGTAGCCTTGGCAAATAGTTCATTTTGAGTCATTCCTTCTGGTAAATGAATATTCCTTTCCAAAAATTCAAGTTTTATAAAACTTACTTTATCGGCAAGTTTTTGATAAACCGGTCCGGCAACAATACCGGCAAAAAAACTTCCCAAAAACACGGGTAAAAAAGAACACCCCATATATAATGCTACTTTATCTTTCGGAGCTATCCTGCCAATATATTCCGTTATTTTGGGTGATCCCGCCATTTCACCAATTCCAAAAATGAACAGCGAAAAAACCAAGAAGAACCCATTCTGAGTCATCAGGGCTAAACCCATTCCTATTGAACTTATTATAAAACCGGTAATGATGGAATTGATTGGCCTCCATTTCATTACAATGGTTGAAACTATCAATTGAAAAGCTATGATGAACAATGCATCCATGTTGGTAAAGTATTCGGCCTTTATGGTTTTATCCGGACTACCAATTTTTTCAATCAACCAAGGCCACAATACTTGTAATTTTTCATAAACAACTTGCGTATCAACCCATTGAGTTATAAAAACAGAAAGAGAGAAAAACAATTGATAATACATGGTCCAAAAACCAGCTACAATAAGTAAAAATACAACCAATTTTAAATCACTTAAGGCCGTGCGTATATTTTTAAATATTTTGAGTAACGATTGTCCAAAAGTGTCTGTATATGAATCCCTATCGGGTTCTTTGTAAAATATGAGTACAAATAAATTAACTCCAATCAATGCTGCAGATACATAAAAAACCATTTGAAACGCCGATTCACTGAATTGCAATGCAACAAGTGGTCCAATAAAAGCCCCAATATTTACCATCATGTAAAATATTCCAAAACCAATGGATGAAGTTTCTTTAGTAGTGGTTCGGGCAACAGTGGCGGAAATTATTGGTTTAAATAAGGAAGCACCTAAAGCCAAAAACAAATAGTTAATAAAAACGGCCATAAATGATCGGCAAAATGGCATTATTATAAAAGATACCAAATAAATGGAATAGGCTATGAATAAAGTTTTTTTGAATCCAATCCGGTCGGCAATAGCTCCTGTTATAATAGGTAGCAAATAAAGAATGGCTGTTCCCACTCCCATTATTATTCCTTTCTGGGTTTGCGAAAATCCAAGCGCACCGGTATCAGTTGATAAGGTAAGATAGTTGGCAAAAAGCATAAAAAATCCATAGAATGCCCATCTTTCAAACAATTCCATGGTGTTAGCAATCCAAAATGTTTTAGAAAACTTTGAAAATTGACCTATAACGTTGTTATTATTTAATTTACCCATAATGCATCATTCATTTTTCGCTCGGAAGATAATCATTATTAAAGAAAATGAATCGGGCGAATCTTCTAAAATGAAAATTTAGTGTCTTGAATTAATTAGGATGCTTTTATTTCTTTTTGGTAAGTTGCCACATCGAGCAACCGACCAAACTTCTCCCCAATATTTTTTAGCAAACCTACTTCGGTATAGCCCATCGATTTAAACAAACAAATACTGGCGAGGTTTTCTGCCGTAATAACTCCTAACAGATTTGAAATTCCAGCTATCTGTGCTTCTTTTTCTATGAATCTTAGGGTTACTTTACCAATGCCTTTCCCATGAAACTCCGGTTTAATATAAAGTGTAACCTCGGCCGAACGCCGATAGGCCTCACGTGGTTTCCAATAATTTATATAACAATATCCACAAGGTTCATCATGGTAATTTATTATCCAGGTTTTATACACGGAATTATTTTTCGGCAGTGCGGTGGTTATTTGTTCCAAAGTCTGCAATTCCAGATGGAATGTAGCCGTTGAATGGATTACATAATAATTATAGATAGCTGCAATAAACTCATAATCGGATGTTTCAAGTTCCCTAAACACAATCGCGGATTTCATAACAATTTTATTTAAAGCGAGTTCGGCATAATATTTTCCCTTTAGAGAAAAAGTTTAATCATTCTAAAACCATTTATTTTGATTTACCCAATTCTTTGTAATAAACACTCAAAGTAGATTGGGTGCAGTTATAGCTTCCTTCAAAAAGCGTTTGGGCATCTTTTATTTTCACTTCCATAATTTTTTTTGGCGAAGTACTTTTAAACAATTGCTAATTATCTTGTGTTATTCGTTCGGTTAATACTTTTAATATGACACGGTTTTTATTTTGGATAAAAAAGTTGGGGTTTTTTGGGTTTTTATTTTTTTTATTCAAAGGTTTAATATGGATAGCACTGTTCATGGGCGCTGGGAAGCTGATCAACTGGTGAAAAAAGCTTAATTTGTATCATTATATTTTTCAAAAGCCATTTCAAAACCTTTATAATTAATCCATTGCTGTTCCAGTGTATGATCCAAAATTTTTTCAATTCTACTCATAAATTTCAAAAATAGACCGTTATCATAAATATAATTCAGCGCTTCCTGAAACGATTTCAACATGCTTTTGAAAAATGCTTCCTTCATAGTTTTTCCTTCCATTGAAAAGGCCAAGGCAAGCTCCAAATTATATATCATAACCTCTGCAATAAGTGTAGGCTCCACTCCCAATTTCATAAAATGGCGTATATAATTTTGTGCCACTGACCTTCTAGCCTTAGGCCTTCGACCAGTTACCGGAAAATATTCTTTTGAGATTTTAAACTTACATTCATCCATTAATTTATTTTCATTCGGATTAAATGTAAAATCATACAATTCCTTTACCTCTTTAAACCGATCATACAAATCAATTACTTGTGTTTCCAATTGAGGTTTACTTAAACCTAATAGGTATGTTTTTAATTCCTTTTTACTCAATTTAACAAGGTTTTATTCATT